>CATAQZ010000217.1 GCA_949487015.1 Flavobacteriales bacterium UBA4585 | reverse complement strand
GTGTAATTCCAATTGCTCGCCCAAACGGTGTTCATGTTGAAAATGGGGAATAAACCCGTACCGGTACCTCCAAGAATATCTTTTGAAATGGTGCGTTCGTTCTTAAAACTGAAAACAGTACCAGAAAACCCTATGCCGTGTTGCAGCTGGAAGGGGGACGCGTAACCACCTAACCGACGCTTCTGACTGAAGAGAAATCGGTTTTCAATGGAAAGCCAGCCATTCACGTGCTCCATTGCCGCCGCATCGCGAAGGGTATTTGTCAAGAGTCGGTTGGATCCAATATGCCACTCAAATACGAAGGTTTTTTGCTCTCCCTCTACATCAAACTCGAAGTCTTCTAGGTCAAACAATTCATCATCCTGACTTAAAGACTCCACGACATTTTCAGTGGTTGTCGCTTCGTAATTTTCAAAGAAGGATGCAGAAGCTAAATAGATGGTCGAGATCAATGAATCTATAGTTTCTTGTGCTTCCTCTTGGCTTAACTCACCGTTTTCTAATTGACTAATGATACTTGAAACCTGAACAGACGAGAGCACCATTCGCTGTTTGTCGCTAAGCTCCCAGGTTTCTTCGGCTGGTGCGGAAACTGTTGTATCCTCTACAACGGTAATGGGCGGCAAAGAGTCAATAGTAAAGATATTGAGGTTGGTGAATGAAGTCCCGAAAACAGATAGAGACAGGCCTAGAGCGATAGAAGTGGTTAAGATTTTCATAGTGTACAAATAACGTTTTAAAGATACATCGGTTCAAATAGGTTGAAAACAGAAAGCATATCTTTACCTAACTTATGGCAAGAAAGCACAATAAGCGGGCCAATAAGCGTTCGCAAAGCGTAGATATTAAAGCATACGCGCAACAACTCGAGGGTATTTTTCGCAAATACCCCGCTCGAAAATTCAACTACAAGCAATTGGCCGCCCAACTAGGGTATAAGCCGCAGATGGTAAAGGCTAAAATAGAAATGGCGCTCTCTGATCTTGAGCGCAAGGGTACCATTATTATGGTAGACCGGTTTAAATATAAACTGAAATACACTGCAGTCTTCACAGAGGGCGTTGTTGATATGGCCTCCAACGGCAATGCGTATGTGGTCAGTCCAGATACAGAATCGGACATTATGGTACGATCACCGAACCTCATGCATGCGCTGCACGGGGATCGCGTAAAAGTGAGTTTGTTTGCACGACGTGGAGGTAAAAAGCTCGAAGGTGAGATTGTAGAAATCGTAGAGCGCAAACAAACCGATTTTGTGGGTACTATTGAGATCGGTAAGAGTTACGGATTTTTAGTGCCTTCCAGCAGAAAGATGCTCATCGACATCTACATCCCTAAGGATAAGCTAGGTGGTGCCGAGCACGGTCAAAAGGCCATTGCCCGCATTACGGATTGGCCAGCGAAGGCAAGCTCGCCCTTTGGTGAAATTATCGAAGTGCTCGGGAATGCCGGAGAACACAATACTGAAATTCATGCAGTATTGGCAGAGTTTGGGTTACCAAACCAATTCCCAGAAGAGGTAGAGCGCGCCGCAGATGAATTGGACACCGCGATTAAAGAAGAAGAGATTGCGAAAAACCGCCGCGACTTCCGCAAGGTTCCGACCTTCACTATTGATCCGGCGGATGCTAAGGATTTTGACGATGCATTGTCTTTACAACGACTGGAAAACGGGCGTTGGGAAGTAGGGGTGCACATTGCAGATGTGAGTCATTATGTAAAGCCAGATTCTATCTTAGAAGACGAGGCCGTTACGCGAGCTACAAGCGTGTATTTGGTGGACCGGGTCGTACCAATGCTTCCAGAAGTTCTTTCAAACGGTGCGTGTTCACTGCGGCCAAACGAGGATAAATACACTTTTTCGGCTGTGTTTGAAATGGACGAAGATGCGAAGATTCACAACCAGTGGTTTGGCCGCACAGCCATCCACAGTGACCGCAGATTTGCCTATGAAGAGGCGCAACAGATTATAGAAGATGCCCATCCGGAAGGAAAAAAGGCAGATTTCTATGAGGAGATTCGAACCTTAGATAAAATGGCGAAGATCATGCGGGAAGCGCGTATGGCGAAAGGCGCATTGAGTTTTGATAAGAAAGAGGTGAAATTCAAATTGGATGAAAATAACGCCCCAACAGGCGTTTACTTTAAGGTGGGTAAGGACGCAAATCATTTGATAGAAGAATTTATGTTGCTTGCAAACCGCTCGGTCGCGACATTCATCGGTCAAGCGAAAAGCGGTCAGCCGTCTGGACAGACGTTCGTTTATCGTATTCACGACGATCCGGATCCACAGAAACTTCAGGATTTAAGTGTTTTTGTGAAGCAGTTTGGCCACGAGGTTAGAATGACGAATAAATCGGCCATTACTCGAAGCTTGAATAAAATGTTGACGGAAGTGAAAAACACTCCGGCAGCAAACATGATAGAGACCCTGACCATTCGAACGATGAGTAAGGCGAAGTACACTACGCAGAATATCGGGCACTATGGATTAGCTTTTGACTACTATTCACACTTTACTTCGCCCATTCGCCGTTACCCAGATGTAATGGTGCACCGCTTGTTACAGCACTATCTCGAGGGAGGTAAGAGCCCAGATTATGCGAAGTATGAAGCGCTCTGTGAGCACAGTTCGGAACGTGAAAAGGCGGCTTCGGACGCTGAACGCGCGAGCATTAAATACATGCAAGCTGTATTCTTAGAAAAACATGTTGGAGAGAGCTTTATGGGCGTGATTTCCAGCGTGACGGAATGGGGCGTTTATGTGGAGTTGACGGATAATTATTGCGAAGGAATGATTCGCATCAGCGCCTTCCGCGACGACTACTACACTTTTGATAGCAAGAACTTCTGTATTGAGGGTGAGCGTACGGGCAGAATATTTCAATTAGGAGACCCTATGAAAATCACCGTAAAAAATGTAGATTTAGAGAGGAAACAAATTGATTTTGAGCCATGTGTCTCAGAAGACTAACTTTATAACTACAACGAAACGTACCACCATGTCTACTGCAAACCGCTCAAAACCATTAGAAACTGCCGCAATCGTAATTGGGGTGTTGGCCATTGCCGCCTCTGCCTATTTCATATTTATGACAGAAGGCAGTGCCTATAGATTGACGAATTGGATTATTTCGCTAGCATTCCTTGTATTCGTAGCTTATAATTTCATCAACGTACGCAGTCTAAAAGGCGAGGTAGGTGAACTGAGTGATAGAAATGCTGAGGTTACCCAAGAGTTGAAAGGAACAAAGCAATCCCTTGTAGAGGCGCAAGCGGACTTGCAAACGGTAAAGTCGGATTTAATCAGTGCTGAAGAAATAGCCGCCGCACGTGAGAAAGAAGTCGAGCGTCTACGTAAGAAATTAGAATCTGACGAGGCCTAATTCTCTAACGCTTACCGAAAAAAGCTTTTAGTTTTTCTAGATCGGCATCTGTAGAGTCACGGGGTTCCTGAGCTTCTTTTGCTGCAGGTGATGCCACTTTTTTTAGCGGTTGCTCCAGTTGAGCGCGCCGCTCAGGAGTTAACTCATCGGTTTTCTTTTTCCCGGTCATTTTTTTAGGTGGAGCGGTCTTCAGTGGTTTTGACCCTGCCACTTCATTAAGTTTTTCTTTTGGCGATTTTTCAGGGCCTTTAGGTACACTTTTTCGTGCCTTGGGTTTTTTCGTTTTTGTTGTGTTTTCGACGTTTTTCGGTCTTTTCGACGCCGTTTTCGCTGTTTTTTGGTTGATTTTACCCGATTTCTTTGCTTTTTTCTTTTCCGCCACAACCTCCTGTTTCGATTTTGGCGCAGTTGCAATGGCAGTGTTTTCGACCTCAGGTTCTTTCACCCCGCCGCGGG
>CATAQZ010000216.1 GCA_949487015.1 Flavobacteriales bacterium UBA4585 | reverse complement strand
TCACCGCATTGATCGCCTAAATCAATCGCAGACACTGAAGACGCGGAAGTTGGATCGAGCAGTTTTAAATTGTCGTCGAAGCCACTGATATAGCCAAACAATCCGGTCGTATTTCCTTGCCCTGCAAGTATTCCTACGTGGAATGCGGTGGGGCATTCGAGAGTAAAGTTATTTGTGAGTATAGATGATGGAATGTATACTCCTGACCAAGAAGGGTCATAAGTGCTTTGCTGTATTGCGATATTTAGGTTTTGTGTGACACTTATACCGTTGTATTCTAAATCATTGACCGCATCACTAGGTATGGTAACAAGCGCGGCTGTTGACAGGCCAGAAGCTCTATTGTAGCGGATGTAAGTGGATCCAGTGCATTCTACTTGGGGAATCTGTGCCATTCCCTGTTCTGGTTCGTGTGTGATTGCCCCAGTGGTTACTTGAAAAATATAAATAGGGTGGTTACTTTCAATTACAAAAGGCTTACCCGGTTGATTCGAGTTTCCCTGCATACTGAAGGTTCCTGATCTTCCTGCATTTGCATTATTGAGTATAGAAACACCATCGACAGTTATGTTTGTGCCGTTTTTGGTTGCGATGTACATGAAGTAATCGTTTGGATAATTTGCTAATCCTCGCAATACCACATGTTTTGTGCCTAAATGTTCAACAGGGGTAACCTGGTCAATTCCTGCGTCGCCATGATTAGCACTGGAATTTTTTAAGTGATTTCCACCAGCCGTTACAGCTATAGGTTTACTCGCTGTAATGCGCGTGCCTAGCAAAGCATCGTTGTCTTCCATAGTAGACACCCAACTTTGTCCTTTATCTAATGTGAACGCTACGCTATCTAAGCCATTATCAAATATACTGCCTGTGGGTGCTTTAAATTTAACCTGAGTATTATTCTCAGTGGCAACTACGCTTATATAATGCATCCCATGATACCCTAAAAATGCGCCGCTAACGGTTGTTGTAATGAGCGTCTGGGAGGCAACATAAAACTCTTTTCCGAGCGCATTGCGTCCTTTTGCAGTTATAATGTCTTGATTAAACGGTTCAACGATTTGCTCGGTAACGGTTACGGGAGCAGAGGATTCGATAAATAAAGCGTCTTTGTAACGTTTTGAATTGGACCAATTCAATTCGCGGGCGCCATAAGTACTTAATAGGCCGGGAACTGGGGTGGTTAAGCTGACTGTTCCAACACTATTGGAGGTGACATTTACAGTCTGCGAATATGAAGTGTCACTGTTGTAGATCCAAACAGAAGCGTTTGGTGCGCTCGTGCTTATATAGAGATATATATCATGATCTCCGGCCTGCCATTCATACAAAGGGGGGAGTACAAAATAGGTATCACTTTGACCTTTAACCTTTGCAGCAAAAGCTAGAAATAAAGCAAGAAGTACGGTTTGGTTACGCATGTTAAGTGTACATTTTACACTTACCAAAAATACAGCTTTTATTTCTCACATTCTTGTTGCCATTCGTAAGTTTTCAATTATTTTCGCCCTTTCCAAATAGAGAGGTGCCTGAGTGGTTGAAAGGGCCCGCCTGGAAAGCTGGTATAGGGGCAACTCTATCGAGGGTTCGAATCCCTTCCTCTCTGCTAAGTATTAAAAACCAGCGCATTGCGCTGGTTTTTTTATTTATGTGTGACTGTGAAAATTATTTGTTTTGCAACAATGTTGCATTTAGAGTATATTTGCATATATTGAAACATCGGAAAATGAAAATGACTTACAAAATCTTACCAATTCTAGCACTTGCTTTATACTCTTGTGAGCCCGTCGATCCGACGGATCCAAATGAAGAGGAGTTGATTACGACATTTACTGTCGATTTAGTTGGCCCGACATCTTCCGCTACCCTGAGTTATGTGGATTTGGATGGTGATGGAGGATCGGCGCCAGTAATTTCCGTTGATTCCCTAGAATCGAATACCGAATATACAGGTAGCCTAACACTTTTAAACGAAAGTGTATCACCAGCAGAAGATATTACTACGGAAGTATTTGATGAAGCAGATGATCATCAGTTTTTCTTTTATAGTTCTGGCGAAAGTACATTTACCTACAGCGATCAAGATAACGACGGGAATCCACTAGGCTTGGAATTTGAATTAACAACAGGTTCAAGCGGGTCTGAGGATTACACCATTACGCTCCGACATGAGCCTGTTAAAACTGCGGCTGGAGTTAGCGATGGCGACATTACTAACGCAGGCGGAGAAACAGATATAGAAGTTGTTTTTGAAATTGATATCAAATAAAGTTAAGCTACTAATTATTTTGAGTTTTGGGTGGTTGTTTCCAGCAGCTGCCCAAACTTGTTTATACACTATTCATGGAGTTGTTCTGGATGTGCACGACGAGACTCCGATGGAGGAGGTTAGCGTATATCTGCAAGAGCTTGGACTAGAAGTATGGACAGACGAAAAAGGTCATTTCACATTCGATAATATCTGCTTAGGAGATTATCATATTATCTTCCAGCATGTGGGTTGTCCTACCCAAAGATTGCTTTTACTTTTAAATAAGGATACAACTTTAAGGGTTGCCCTTGAGCATCACCAGAATATGTTACACGAGGTAGATGTTCATGATCATCATGATGATGCTCTAGACGAACGACGCCTCGGTAAATTGGCATTAGATGCGAACAGCCATAAATCGTTAGCTGCAACCCTCGAACAGGTATCCGGTGTTAGCACGATCGCTAATGGGGCGGATATTGGATCTCCTATTTTACAAGGGCTTTTTGGAAATAGAACGACTATTGTAAACAATGGCGTAGTACATAAAGGTCAGCAATGGGGAACAGACCACAGTCCTGAAATAGATATCAACTCGGCAGCAGTAGTTAGTGTAGTATCTGGTGCCGGGATTATTCGTTATCCTGGAAGCCATATGGGCGGAATCGTGGTTCTGCAGTCAAGCCCTATACCTTTTGATCCGCATCTCCATGGTAAAGTAGCATCAACAGTAGAAACAAATGGCAGGGGAGGTACTGTAAATACCCAGCTTTATAGAGGTTTGAAACGGCATCAGTGGAGAATAGGTGGCACATTTAAACGAATGGGTGATCGAAGCGCACCAGATTATTTTCTTAATAATACGGGAACGCAGCAGAACCATTTAAATGCAGAATTTCACAAGCAATTCACCCGATTAGACTGGAAGACATTTTACAATTATTATGGTGCTGAATTCGGAATCTTACGTGGAAGTCATATTGGGAATTTAAGTGACTTGCAAGCCGCTTTCACTAGAATTCAACCATTCTATACCGATACCGTTTTTTCTTATAACATAGATGCTCCACGACAAGAAGTCCATCATCACCAATTAAAATCGGCCATCGCCTATAAACTTCAAAATGGGGAAATCGAATTAAATACGGCTGTGCAGCGCAACCTACGCCGTGAATTCGACATAAGACGCAGTGGTCGTAGTGTTAAGCCTGCATTGAGTTTGCTACAATACAATCTTCAGAATGAGGTGGTTTGGTCGTTGGGAAAAAAAATCGAAATGGGCTACCAGTTTTCAGGTAAAAACAATTGGAACTTACCTGAAACAGGAATTCTTCCTTTACTCCCTAACTATACGTCGTTCACTAATGGCGTTTTTGTATCGCACCGGACTCAGAAGCGTAAATTGAAATTAGAGACCGGCGCTCGATACGACTACGTAGCACGTAATGTGGTCCGTTTAACCAGCAATCAGCCTCGAGAAATAGAACGTTTTGCAGATAGATACCATAGTGTTGCATTGCTAACACGTGGAACTGTCGCATTGGATAAAAAATGGCAAATCTTGGGAGAAATCGCCTTTAAGCAAAGACCCCCTGAGATAAATGAATTGTATTCTTTTGGTTTACATCAAGGTGTTAGTGGCATTGAAGAGGGATCGATCGATCTGAATCAAGAGCAAGGTTTAAAAGGGTCATTTCACTTACGTGGACTCTTGGGTGACCGATTTCACCTAGATCTAAATGGCTTTGGACATGTCTTTAACGGTTACATATACCTACAGCCGTCTCAAGAGTATAGATTAACCATTCGCGGTGCGTTTCCAGTGTTCACCTACGAGCAGTGTGATGCATTGCTTTACGGCAGCGACGCAAAGCTTAGATTCACGCTAAGCAATCGCTGGATGTTAGAGTCGAATTGGTCCTATGTTTTTGCTCGTAATCGTTCTGAAAATTTACCGCTGAATTTTATTCCACCTTTGAGCGGATTGAACGAATTGCACTATGAAATAGCTGAATGGAAGGAGTGGAGAAATCTCGCCGTTTCTTTGAATCATAGATTTTCGGCGGCGCAATGGAACTGGGATCCTAGTTTAGATTTAGCACCACCACCGGACGGATATCATCTTTGGAATCTATCTTTAAGTGGTACTTTTAAGGCTTGGAAAAATGAGCCGCAAATAAGAATCGGTATTGAGAATCTGATGAATACGACCTATCGCGATTATTTAAATAGACAGCGTTATTTTGCGGATGCATTAGGACGTAATATTACCTTAAGTTGGTTGCAAAATTTTTAAGATGACGAGCGAGGAAACATTGGAACAATTCAACTTAAGAAAAACTAAAATTCGTATCGCAGTATTAGATTCTTTGAGTCAATCTGCAGTTGCACAATCGTATAGCACGATGCAAAATGCTTTACACGAATTCGATCGAACCACTCTATACCGAACGCTTCTTACGCTCACCGAATACGGGTTAATCCATAAAGCCTACGAAGAGAATGGAGAGTCATTTTATGCGCGTTGTTTTGGTTGCACGGAACAGGTGCATAATCACGAGCACCTTCACCTAAAATGTTCTTCCTGCGGCGGCGTTGAGTGCATTGAAATTTCCGACCAATTAAAATCTAGTCTCGCGCAGCTCCCTTTTCAAGAAATAAATATTTCAGCAAAAGGCGATTGTAGTGCTTGCGTAAGCGCGTGAGCTATTAGAAGACTAAGTGTCTGATCGTTTCTCCATTATTCATGAGTTGCTTCAGCGAATCTATGCCTATCTGCACATGTCTTTTGTCGTGAAGTTTTGAATTGACAGCGTCTTTTTCCATAGTTTTTACACCATCAGGAATCATGGGTTGATCCGTTACAAGTAGGAGCGCCCCCGTTGGTATTTTGTTATGAAACCCGACCGTAAATAAGGTTGCTGTTTCCATGTCTATAGCATAGGCGCGAACCTTTTTAAGGTATTTTTTGAATTTACCATCAAACTCCCAAACTCTCCGGTTTGTTGTGTAGACAGTTCCGGTCCAATAATTAATGTTATTATCACGAATGGTAGTGCTTACCGCTTTTTGAAGTGCGAATGAAGGCATCGCAGGAACCTCTGGAGGAAAATAATCGTTCGATGTTCCTTCTCCTCTGATCGCGCCAATGGGGAGGATTAAATCGCCGATATTGTTTCTTTTTTTAAGTCCACCACACTTTCCTAAAAACAACACCGATTTCGTTTCTATAGCACTTAGTAGATCCATTACTGTAGCTGCATTTGGCGAACCCATGCCAAAGTTTATAATTGTTATCCCTTCATGCGTGGCGCTTGTCATACTTTTTCCTTCACCCTGAATTTCAGCGCCTGTTAAAGCAGCGAAAATATCAACGTAGTGCTGGAAGTTTGTAAGTAGAATATAGGCTCCGAATTCTTCTAGAGGAACGCCCGTATAGCGAACGAGCCAATTGGTTACAATCTCGTCTTTTGTTTTCATGTTAAATGGGTTTAGGACAGGGTCACTCTCGAAAAAAAATACCCTGAAGTACTTACAAGTTACAAAATTCGTACCTTGTGGAAGTAAAAATTATACCTCGACAATGAAGAAGATCTATTTCGCGTTTAGTGCATTATTGTTTGCTACTGCAGCCCACTCACAGAGCAAGACTGTGATTCTAAATATTGAACACAGAATTGGCACAGATACTTGTGCCACAGGTGTTGAGGGAATAAATAATTTAGGCAATCCATTTAAACTGAATAGAATCCAATATTATATGGATGAAATTATTCTAGTGCATGACGGTGGTTCTTCGGATACAGCGGCGGCATTGGCATTAGTAGACGGCTTTAATGAAACCAGCTTAAACTTAGGGACATTTACCGTTGACTCGCTGGAAAGTATTCGTTTTGCCGTAGGAGTGAATGCCTCTTTGAACCATTTGGATCCAACGACCTATAATCCTAATCATCCATTAGCACCGAAAAGTCCTTCCATGCATTGGGGTTGGACAGCAGGATACCGCTTTATTGCTGCGGAGGGTTTGGGCGGTAGTACTTTTAGCCAAATCTTCGAATTCCACGGTTTAGGCGATGGAAATTACGCGCATTTAACCTTGCCTACTTCAGGAACGCTCATTGCTTCTGATACGCTATTGATCACGATAACGGCAGATTATAATGAGCTTTTTCGGGGTATAAATTTAGGTTCAGGTCCTATCAGCCATGGTGAAACTGGCGGGGCAGCCCAGACCTTACACAACATCAATAATTACGTTTTCTCTTCAAGCGAAGGCAATACGGCTATGGGATTAACAGAGAAGACACCTGTTGTTGGTATTTATCCTAATCCTTCAAATGGCAGATTCATCATTGAATCTTCTCAGGCAGGAACTTACGAAGTGTTGGATATGCTCGGAAGGAATATTGCTAACGGCACATTAGCCCCAGGAACGAATAATGTGAACCTTAATGTAAATGGTTTGTTATTGGTGTCAATTACTTCTTTAGAAGGAGAAACTAGCGTACACAAACTGCATGTTAAATAGAGTATTCTTATTAACCTTCTCGATAGTATTAGCTGTTGGTTGCGCAAAAGCTCCAGAGCCGATATGGGATGCAACACCATATACCTTAGCGTTCGGTGGTCTGCCTGAACCAGAGCTACCTGCAGATAATCCGCTCACAGAGCAGGGTGTTAAACTAGGGCGCATGTTATTTTATGAAACCCGTCTATCTGGGGATAACTCTATGGCTTGCGCATCCTGTCACAAGCAAGAAAACGCATTCACAGATACGAATAGATTTTCAGTAGGAATTGATGGCTTAGAAGGACACCGTCAGGCGATGAGTGCTGTAAATATGCTTTGGAATACGAACGGCTATTTTTGGGACGGTCGTGTACAAAAGCTTAGAGATCAGAGTATCATGCCGATCCAGGATCCTCTAGAAATGAACGAAACCATGGAGAATGTGGTAGAGAAACTGGAGCAGGATACCCTGTACACGCATCAATTTTTCAGAGCCTTCGGCAGTGAAAATATATCGTCATACCGCATTGGCCTAGCGCTGGAACAGTTTATGAATTCCATAGTTTCTTACCGTAGCAAATATGATTTGTACCTGGAAGGCACAGCAACCTTTACGGAGGAAGAGGAGCTCGGTATGGATTTATTTTTTGATGAATATAATCCCTTTTTCCCTGAGACCTCGGGAGCGGATTGTGGTCATTGCCATGGCGGGAAAAACTTCAGTTCGCAGGAGTACATGAATAATGGATTAGACAGTATTTATAATGATGATGGTCGCTATGAGGTGACGGGCCTAGAATCGGATCGTGGGGCGATGAAAGTAACGACACTAAGAAATATTGAGCTAACTCCACCATACATGCACGACGGTCGTTTCAAAACCTTAGAGGAAGTGATCGATCACTATAATGAAGGTTTGCACAATAATGCTTCGCTTAATCCGGCCCTTGCCATGACAATGGGAACAGGTTTAATGCTCACCGATACCGATAAGAGTGCTTTACTTGCTTTTCTGAAGACCTTAACAGACACGAGTTTGATTCAAGACACTCGTTATGCTTCGCCTTTCTAAATTTCTGTTCATCGGTTTAATCCTGGGGTCTTGCGTGCCTGATGAGTCCGTTTTTGAGGGACTTAATACTACTTATCCGGTACTAGAATATCCCGCTGATAATCCCAACAATGCTGCTGCGGCATCTTTAGGTGAACGACTTTTTTTTGATCCCATATTGAGTGTAGACTCAAGTATTAGTTGCGGTTCTTGCCATAAGCCAGAACTGGGTTTCGCGACAAACGACAGGGTTACGCCCGGTGTAGGTGGAGTTTTAGGAAAACGCAACAGTCCATCTTTACTAAACGTTGGTTTCCAGCCTTATTTTATGCGTGAAGGAGGGGTCCCGTCTTTGGAGATGCAAGTCTTAGTCCCATTAGGTGATGCGACTGAAATGGCACATAATGTGGTAGACGCCGTTCGACGATTGAATAGAAATACCGGCTACAGAAATGAATTTCTCACGGTCTATGGGGATACGGCCTCTGCTTTTTTATTGGTTCGAGCATTAGCGAATTTCGAACGTACGCTCGTTGACTTTGATGCTCCGTTTGATCACTTTATTCAAGGCGATGCGACTGCACTGAGCAACGAGGCCATTAAAGGAGGTAAATTATTTTATGGAAAAGCGGCATGCGTACAGTGTCATTCAGGTGTTTTACTTACTGACTTCGGTTTCGCAAACAATGGAACGGCCATAGTGGATTCAACAGACTACGGTCGAGAATTATTGACGAATGAAAGCAGTGATAGGTATGTTTTTAAAGTTCCATCACTGCGAAAGGTACAAATCACAGCTCCTTACATGCACGATGGCTCAGTGTCAACCCTTGCGGATGTTGTTGAGCAATACAATACTGGCGGGACAAACCATTCGTATACCGATTCTAGAATAGAACCCTTAGGTTTATCTGTCAGCGAGAAAGCGCAATTGGTCGCATTTTTGGAGGCACTATAAACGCCTCATTCAGGCAGCGTAAAGCTAAAAGGTAATAGGCCCTGTACGCCGGTGAATGCCAAGGCCTTGTTCGTCTTATTGAGTAAGATCAATTCAAAGGGCTTTATTTGTCTCAATTCTGTCTCGTGAAGTACCTGTCTGCAAGATCCGCAGGGCGCCGCAGGCTCGCGCTCAGATTCCCCTGTCATGATGTATACGGTTTGAATAGCTTCATTTGGATGTGCAGCTTTAGCTGCCAGCACAGCTACACGCTCAGCACATAAACCTGAAGGGAAGGCCCCATTCTCTTGATTCGTACCTACAATCATTTCACCCGATTCCATGACCACGATGCTTGATACGGGATAATTAGAGTAGGGTGCATATGCAGAAAGTAACAACGCTTCAAGTCGATCAGCTATCGCTTTGGGAATGGCTAATGTTTGGCGCCAATTCTCATAGGTTCTGTATTGAAGGGTTATCTCGTGCTCCATTTGTAAGTGTTTAAGGTCTTTTACAAGTTACCCTTTATTCAATAATTCGAGTCTGAGTTTTGCTCAAAAAGAAAGGGCACCCCACGGGGTGCCCTTTACATTGATTAGATGCAGTTCTTATTCAAAGCTGTACGTCGTTCCGTAACGCAACATTTGACCTAGAAAATCCATAGGGTATTCAACGGTAACATCCACGATACTGTCCCCTTCGAATACGGGTGCCATCTCAGGATTTACAAACCCGCTGTAAGGGGCTAAATTTAGCGGCTCTGAGCGTCTCAATACTTCCGCGTGAAGCTCTTGATCTACTTTAACGCCATAGGTCTCCACGAGAGTTCTACCGGCTTCAAAGTCACCTTCACTTTTGATGCGCTGAATTTCACGTAACAACTCACCAAAATACCCACGCAACTTGTCATAGTCGTTCACAACGAAATAGGTTTTACCATCGATCACCTTGCGTTCGACAACATTCTCCTCGCGTCCGCGTTCGAATGCCCATGAGGCTACCAATTGACGGTTACGCATGTGGTCTTCCTCTATATCATCACCGGGAAGAATACGACGCAATTGGAGCATCATTCCATTCGACATGTAGTTGTCGTATTCTGCATAGCCTGGCTCTTTATTTTCCATTAAACCAATCTCCTGCATTTTGTCGTCCAGTATGAAATAAAGTGCAACGAGATCCGCACGTGCCTCTTCAAGCGTAGAGCTGTAATTTTTAAGCGTTTGCTTTGGTGTTCCAATACCAGGATTAATTTTTCCTGATGCATGACCTACAACCTCATGAAGTGCTGTATGCATTTTTGAGCCCAATTCTCCATACTTTTCCGCACGCTCATTGTGCATGGTAGAAAACCCAAATTCTTGAGCCATTCCTTTACCAGCGCTTGCATGGTAGGCATCTTCAATAT
>CATAQZ010000215.1 GCA_949487015.1 Flavobacteriales bacterium UBA4585 | reverse complement strand
GCAGTCTGTAAATGATCGTTCACAGCGATGCGTCCGCGCTCATCCGTTTCAATACCGACGTTTTCAAGACCCAATTTAGCCGTGTATGCACCGCGACCTACAGCCACCAAACAATAATCGCCTTCAAAGGTCACTTCTTCGCCTTTTTTGTTTGTAGCCGTAACCGTCACTACATCACCATCACGCGATACATTACTCACCTTCGTGGATAAGCTGAATTTCATGCCAATTTTCTTCAAACTACGCATCAATTCCTTACCCATTGCTCCGTCCATGGTCGGAATAATGCCTTTAGCATATTCAACGATGGTCACCTCAGCACCGAGGCGTTTGTACACTGAGCCCAATTCCAAACCGATGACACCACCGCCAATGACGATCATGTGTTTTGGAACCTCTTTTAGACTCAAAGCCTCTGTTGAAGAAATTACGCGCTCCTTATCGAACTTCGCGAACGGCAGTTCGATTGGCTTCGAGCCTGTGGCTAAAATGATGTGCTTTGCATTCACCTCAGTGGTTTCATCTCCTGCGACAACTACAGTGTTCTTGTCTTTTAAAGATCCGAATCCGCGCAGTACATCAATGTTATTTTTATTCATCAAATAATCGATGCCGTCACATGTAGTGCTTACTACACCTGCCTTGCGCTCGATCATTTTTGCAAAGTCAATTTTCGGCGGATCGATCTGGATACCGTGCGATTCAAAAGAATGCACTGCTGCATGGTAGTGCTCTGAAGAGTCTAGTAACGCTTTTGACGGTATACATCCCACGTTAAGACACGTTCCTCCTAGGGTCGCATATTTTTCAACCAGTGCAGTTTTCATACCCAATTGGGCACAACGGATGGCACTTACATATCCTCCAGGTCCAGAACCTATTACAACTACGTCGTAAGAACTCATTGAATTTTATTTTTAAGAATAACAAAGTTACACACGCGGATTGCTTAGCGTGGTTTTAATCGGAAAAATCTGCTAAAAAGTATAATCGAAACCAACAAGACAAAAAGTATCACTGCAACTCTGCCTATCCAATTGCCCGTTTGTACATAAAAGGTTTTCCCCTCCAGCAGTGGAACATCACTCACGATAACGCCTTCCGTATCCCAATCCAATCGGCGCAGCACTCGACCTTTTTCATTAATGATGCTCGAGACGCCAGTATTAGCACTTCGCACTACATATTTACCTTGTTCGATGGCGCGTAGCCCTGAAAAGCGTAAGTGCTGCACGTGTCCTGCTGTATTTCCCCACCAGCCGTCGTTCGTAATGACTGCGATGAGATTAGCGCCCGAACGGGCATATGCTGTAGCGTAATCTGAAAATTCATTCTCCCAGCAAATCACTGGTGCAAGTTTGAGACCTGTTAATTCATCTTCGAAAACCGTTCGGCGATCAGAAATACCTAAAGTACCGGAAGTTCCGCCGAGCTCAATAGCCCAATCACCGAGGTAAGGCTTTAGTAATTGGACGAAAGGCATCGTCTCGCCGCCCACAACTAACTTCCCCTTATGGTACATTGCAGTTTCTGCCGCGCTGTTTCGGAACAAAGCGGTATTGTAGAGTGTGTAATATTTATCGCCATAGGGACGATTAAAAACATTCGGCGTTTGCTGAAAATCGTAGGTGGTTGCGCCAAAGATGGCCGTTTTACTATAGGTATCTAGGAATTGATGGAGCAGCCTATCGTTGGGACGGCTGCCGTAGTTGCTTTCCTCGCGCGCCTCAGGTAGGAACGTTTCCGGCAGAACGACCAGATCTACCTGCTGCGCAACAAGATGGGTTTGAAGTAATCGGTCCACTTTTTGAATTTGAGCCGTTTCCGGCACATCCCATTTCTCTGTATATGCATCGATATTGGGCTGTACGACCGCTACCTGAATGCGTTTCGCATCTTCATTTTGAGGCAGATACCAAAGCACTAAACTCAACAATGCAGGTGTAATAAATAGCCAAAGTGCTCTTTTGGAAGTAGTTCCGCGCATGTGAAGCGTGTAGGCGACTAACAGGACCCATAAAGTACCACCTGTCGTTCCTAAAAACTGGTACCACTGCACCAGATACGGCATGCCGTTAAATGTATTGCCAAGGTGCAACCAAGGAAAGGCTAAACCCCAATATTCATGTAATTGCTCAAAAGAAATCCAGCAGGCAAGCAAGGGTAAAACGTGCAGCCATCGTTGTGACCTGAAAGACGGGAATCGCCAAAGTAACTCTTCTGCGCGTGCACTGAGCCACAAGGCAAACGCCATAAGAGCACCATTAATTCCTACAGTCGCAACGACTCCCAAAGGATGAGCATTCGCAATCCAGTAGGTTGTGGTTGCATTCCAAAGCGCAGTTACTAAATACAATCTCCAAAACCGAGGTCCCGAGCGCTTCGAAATGTCCAGAAGCAACACGAAGGCAGGTATAATAAGTACGCCAAGGTGTGGATAAGTCCAAGCCAAAGTCAGCAAGACTACCGTCAGAGGTATTAAAATTGCAATGGGTGTTTTTTTCGCTGAAGACATAGCGGCAAATTAATGCATCTTTGCACTGCATGAAACACATTCCGAATCTTTTAACACTAGCAAATGCCATCTGCGGAATGATGGCCATCTATTTTATCGTTAATTCGAGCTCCACCGGCCTTGTTATCGCGTTACTTTCAGCAGCAACCTTTGATGCTTTGGACGGCTGGGCAGCACGCAAAGTAGGTGCCTCCTCTGAATTGGGGAAACAACTGGATTCTCTCGCAGATGCCATTTCCTTTGGCGCAGTATCCGGATTTATTTGGAGTTCCATTTTAGCCGATTATGCACGCATGCCACAGCCATGGGCAATGCTTATCGGAGCCTTAGTTACGGCCTCAAGCATTTACCGCTTGGGTGTTTTTAACCTCAAAGAAGGTGGCGATAAAGATTTCACGGGAATGCCCACACCAGCAAATGCATTATTTGCCTTGGGTCTTTGGAGCTGGATGGGACAATGGGAAAATTGGGAGTGGATCATGACGTTTGAAGGCACTACCTTACTACTTTGGCATCTGGGCTTAGTGGCTTTAGCATTGTATACCGTCTTCTGGCAAAATGCTAGATTCAAAGTACTGAGTCTGAAAGGCGGGGGAACCAAACATCGGAAATGGGGCCAATACTTCCTTGTTGGAATGTTCGTAATAATGATTCCTTTTTTTGGCGCATTGACCTTGTCAATTATCGTATTTTTGCTACCAATTATTAGCGCTTTCGCCTTAAAGAATAGCGCGCAACACCATTAAATAACCAGAAATGAAATTCACTGCTGAAATCAATGTCATGCCTCAGAAGGCGCTTTTGGATCCTCAAGGAAAAACGGTAAGTGCGAATCTTAAAAATATCGGCTTAGACGCCTTAAGTAACGTCCGCATTGGCAAACACTTTACGTTAGATGTTGAAGCTACTGACCAGAGTGCGGCCGAAGTATTAGTCAAAGAAGCCTGTGAAAAGCTTTTGATCAATCCGGTAATGGAAGCCTTCGAATTCGAAGTTAAAAACGCTTAAACGCAGTCGCATTTCAGCGCACTCTTACAGATGAACTTTACTGCACACCTGCACCTCAGCCCTGATATTGCTGAAGTGCGGGTGTTCAATTTTTCAGGAGATGGTTTCAAAGGGAGTGCCTGGCGGGAATCCGCAACACCCGCACAGCGATTAGGCATAGATCTCCACCGCTTTATTGACGACTTCACCGACCAACATCCTCTGACAAAATCGGCAAAAGCACGCATCCGACCGTTCACGGGTAAATATTCAGCGGTAGCACT
>CATAQZ010000214.1 GCA_949487015.1 Flavobacteriales bacterium UBA4585 | reverse complement strand
GCACACCACTCTTAACCACTGAGACCAGCGTAGTCACTGTTTCTTTTTCTGAAATACCTGATTGGGCAATCGACTTTTACATCAAACACTACAAGCCCTTTGATAAAGCAGGTGCATACGGAATTCAAGAATGGATCGGCGCAGGTTTCATCCATCGTATTGAGGGTAATTACAATAGCGTCGTAGGTCTCGACACGGCCGCCTTATTCAAGCTTTTAATTCCTTACAGAAAATAAAAAACCCGGCTGCTTTCACAACCGGGTTCCATTCTATTCGTTTTATAGCTTATTCAGCAGTAACCGGCTGAACCACATCAACCATCCACTGGTTCGTATCCGGTGTGCGACCTAAACGTATATCGTTCAATAAGCGTTTAATCTCCATAGCCTTACCATCTGCTGGTGTAGGTATAGAATAGTTCGTACCCTTGTGACCAATGGTATCAATTTGACTAACCACAGCTGCGGTTCCCATTCCAAACGCTTCTTTTAATGCGCCTGTACTTGCCGCGTCCACAATCTCATCTACTGTGACTGGACGCTCTTCGATTGCCCAGCCTTGCTCTTTTATAAGCGTAATAATGGAGCGTCGTGTAACACCTGCTAGAATGCGGTCAGTTAGTGGAGGTGTTACGAAAGTATCTCCTATCAATAACATGAGGTTCATGGTTCCACTCTCCTCAATGTATTTGTGTTCTTTGTGATCTGTCCAAATGACCTGGTTGTACCCTTCTTTGATTGCTTGCGACGTAGGGTAAAAAGCACCTCCATAGTTACCTGCCGCTTTAGTGTACCCGATACCCCCACCTGTTGCACGCGTAAACTCTTGCTCAATCTTCACTTTAACTGAACCACTGTAATAAGGACCCACGGGTGAAGTAATAATACAAAAGGTATAATCATCACTTTGTCTCGCGGCGATAAATTCAGACGAAGCGAAAAGGAATGGACGAATGTATAAACTATGGTCTTCTGCTGTAGGGACCCAATTCGCATCGATTTCTAGAAGTTTCGTGAGACCGTTCATAAAGATCTCCTCAGGAATCTGCGGCATCATTAGACGTGCTCCACTCTTATTTAAACGTGCAAAGTTGTCTAAAGGACGGAACATGCTTATGGTTCCATCATCTTTGCGGTACGCTTTCATACCTTCAAAGGCGCTTTGACCGTAATGTAGAGCATGCAATCCGTAGCTGAATTCGAGCTGCCCGTAAGGACGAATTTCTGGCTCTTGCCATGCACCGTTTTTAAAATGACACACCAACATGTGATCAGACATGTTACGTCCAAAAGGTAGGTTTGAAAAGTCTACTTCGCTAATGCGGCTTTTAGAGGTCAATTCAATTTTCATTCGCGCTGTATTTGGGAGTACAAATGTACTAAATTTGACAATGTAAAAGAGTTGCGGTGTTTACCATAATAAAAGGTTTGCCGGGGCTAAAATTAATAGAACACATATGAAACATTTATTTCTTGCGGCGCTTGCGACAGTTGGCCTAATTTCTTGTCAAAATGGAAAAAATTCAACAGAAGAAATTGCTGAAAGTAAGGTCGAAGCCCCATCCTATTTAAGCTTTGGGGACAGCACCTTTAGTGTGGAAAACGCCTTTACAGCGGCAGAGGTCGTGGAAAATATGACCAGTGATCTTGATACGGTTTGGGCCGTAGTTGCAGGACCCATAACGCAAGTTTGTACGACGAAAGGATGCTGGATGGCTACAGCCATAGATTCTAGTAATAACCTTTTTGTAGACTATGATTATGAGTTTTTACTTCCTACAAACAGTCAAGGGCAGGATATGATCATGTCGGGATACGCCTATTGGGACAGCACTTCTGTGGCCCAATTACGTCATTATGCCGAAGACCGTGGCGCTAGTGAAGAGGAGATTGCAGCAATCACAGAACCTGTTGGCGAAGTAATGTTTAAAGCAAAAGGCGTTAAAATCATTCTTCCGGATGCTGAATAAACTATTCTTTTTGGCAGTGGCCATTTCTGTGAGCCTTTATTCTTGCGATACCGCTGAAGAATCGACTTCCACAGTTAAAAAAAGTACATGGTCGCCAAAGATGGATGAGCCTAGCGAATTAGCACAAATCATGCGCGACCTGCATGAGGAAGGTTTACAACGTAAAGCATCGCTGGAAAAAGGTGTACTCTATTCTGGAAGTATAGACAATCTGTTGAAAATGGTTGCTGCAACTCCCACAGAGCCTCATATGAAAGGCCCTGCTTTTGAGCCGCATGCAATGGCATTTAACGCTAGTTACGGCGCTATTCAAGCTGCCACTGCCGTACAAGAGCAGATTGATGCGCACAATAACCTTGTAAAATCTTGTGTGGCGTGCCATACTAATTTTTGCCAGGGACCCATTTCACGAATTGAACTGCTCTATATAAACTAATGTCAGTAGCCGGTGAACGCCATATAACCACCTCGAGCGACGGGAGCACCACCATCTGGGTACCTGGACTAGACGAGCATTACCACAGTATTCATGGCGCGCGAACGGAAAGCCAACATGTTTTTATCGATGCGGGACTCAACGCAACAGCTGCACAACCCGTCCGCATTTTAGAAGTCGGGCTCGGAACAGCTTTAAATGCACAACTCACCTTTGAGACGGCGAAAGAATTGGGCATGGAAGTACTGTACCATGCGATAGAGAAATTCCCTATCACTCCAGAAGAAGCGATAGCTTTGGGCGAAGCTGGTATGCAAGGAGCACTTCCCTATCTATTAGCAACGCCTAATGTTCCCTTAAAAGTCGGAGACTCCTCATTTACCCTATTTGTAGAGGACCTTCGTACGTTCACTGCAGAACAGGGCGCCTATGATCTTATTTACTTTGACGCCTTTGCTCCCAGTGCGCAGCCTGAGCTTTGGTCAGATGCTATTTTTGAAAACATGTACGACCTGCTCAGTAAGGGAGGTATACTCACCACCTATTGCGCGAAAGGTGTAGTCAAAAGGTC
>CATAQZ010000213.1 GCA_949487015.1 Flavobacteriales bacterium UBA4585 | reverse complement strand
TTTTCGAGCTTGATAGAGATTCTTGACACTTCCACACCACTTTCTAAAAAGTGTGACGATTCGTAGAATACGTCATCACCCCATTCAGCTTCTAATAGCCTTCGCAACTCTAAGAATTGATCGTACAGTAATGCTCTAATCTCCGGATCTTTATGCTGAATATCGATAGCTATACCGACGATCGGTGTTGTTAAAATTCTAAAATAGAGACCTTTTACGCCTGTTTTATAGGATTCCCATCTTCCCCCACCCCCGCCTTTGCTGTGATGACGGGACATGTGACGTACAAACTGATTAAAAAAGGCAGTATTCAGTGTTTTTTTTTCTTCTCTCGAAAACATTTTTAAACTTTAAGGTCTATGACGCAATATCGTAAACTTGATGGTACACCCGTAGAAAATAGCGCTGCTTATGTGAAAGCATATATGCAACAATACCCGGAGGCTATTTTAAGCGTTGGATCCGATTCTCAAAATATAGGTGGACACAGCTTATATGCAACGGTTATTGCATTTCGACATCCAGGTAAAGGTGTTCATTATATACTCACCAAACGCCGCGAGCAGATTATAAGAGACATGATTACACGTCTTTTCAAAGAAGCAGAAGATAGCATTAACACCGCAGAGTATTTGCGTGGAGAAGGTATCGACATACCCATAACAATAGACGTTGACTACAACGAGGATGAAAACCATGCATCGCACAAAGTGATTCCTATGGTTAAGGGCTGGATTTTAGGCTTAGGCTATGACATGAGTACGAAACAGAATATTCAAGTTGCGTCCGTAGCTGCAGATCATTTGCTCTAAGAACTGTGCGCTGAATCACGCCCCTTGCTCTTTCAACTGCTTAGTTTAGCATAAAATATCGAAGCATGGGATTACTATCATTTTTATTTGGCGGGTCAAAGAAACAAGACCGCATTATTGAAGCATTGCAGGCGGGGGCCAAAATTGTGGACGTTCGGACTCCGGGTGAATTCAGACAAGGCCATGCGAAGGGCGCAGTAAATATTCCCTTGGGAAATTTGGCTCAGAAAACAGCGCAACTACAAAAGGAAAATCAACCCATCATCTTGTGCTGCAGAAGCGGTGCTCGTGCAAGCAATGCCGCATCTATTTTACAGGGCGTTGGTATTCAGAGTATCAATGCCGGCGCTTGGCAAACGGTGGCTAAACTTCAATAATTCGTAGAGAATATGGGGCGTTTCCTAAACACATTGGGAAACTTTGCGTTGTACCTTTGAATAAAATTCTGATAACAGATGCGCATCGCCCTACCCTACCTAACCGCCGCACTATTATTTGCTTCCACAGCATTCGCTCAAAATCTCGGGACACTTGAAGGAGAAGCGCTGGACGCACTCAACTTAGGTCCACTTGTGGGCTGGGAAGTGGACGTCATACAAGGAGATTTTCAGCTTGCAACGAAAGTAGATGCTTCTGGAAAGTTCTCTTTCGAAAAACTGCCCACGGGACTGTACAACATTCGGGCGAAAAGTCCGAAAGGTCAGGTTCAAACTCTACACGAAGTACAGGTACGCTCTACGAAGCCAACTTTCGTTAGTTTATACGTTGAACGAATCACTTCTTTAGACGAAGTTGCCGTTCGAGCAGATGCATTTCACCGCACCCCAGAAACGCCGCTAAGTATCAAAAACATCAACCGGAGCGAAATGATGCGTATGCCGGGTGCAGTTTTAGATCTCAGTAAAGTCATTCAAAGTTTCCCCGGTGTGTTGCCCAAACCTTCCTTTGGTTATGCCATAGCCATGCGCGGGGGTGCGCCAAATGAAAACCGTTATTTATTAGACGGTATTTCACTGCCGACTGTAAATCATTTTAGCATTCAAGGCGCTTCTGGCGGGGCTGTAAGCTTGATCAATCTTGACCACATCCAAGGCATGGACCTGATCACTGGCGGATTTCCGGCAGAAGTCGATGATGCCCTCTCCGGCGTTTTATTGCTTGAAGGTAGAAACGCTCGAACGGATCGTTGGGGCATTCGTGCTACACAAGGCGGAACAGATTACGGCATCACCTTTGAAGGACCGCTAGGGAAGAATACTGCGGTTACCTTGAGCGGTAGAAACAGCTTTTCACAGCATTACTTCAGATTGTTTAATATTCCCGTGCTCCCCGCGTATCAAGACGCGCAGCTCAGAATTCACCACCGTTTTGCGAAGAATAAGGATTTGACGATCATTGGAGTTGGTGGTTGGGATCAATACCGATTATACAAGGACGGAAGAGGCAGCGATGCCCTACTTTACAATGTTGGCTACATTCCAGAAGGGGATCAACAAACAGAAGTTATAGGGGCACGTTACCGAATTTTCAAAGACAATGGTCGTTGGGAATACGTTCTAAGCCGCGATCATGTGGGTAATCAAGCGGAGAAATACATTGGAAATACCGGTATTCTTGAAGATCGCCAATTGGCCTATGCCTCTTCAGAAACCAATACCCGAGCGAATCTGACCCATTATGTCGTCTCTGAACAATGGCAATGGAAGTATGGATTGAACTTTGTACACCGGGACTACGATCTCGATATGACCAGCGTTCGATACAACAACGATGAAACGGTACAACGCATCGATACGGCAGATTACACCTCTGCCCTTTCTTTTCAAAGTTTAGGAGGTTTCACGCACGTCACTAGAAATTACCTCGAAAACAGGCTCAGTACTAGTGCTGGATTACGATTGGACATGCACAACCTGAACCTAAATTCTTTATTAAGAATCTCACCACGTGCGAGTGCTCAATACCACCTAAATGAGGCTTGGGCACTTCAAAGTAACCTTGGCTGGTACAATCAACTCCCCCCAGCCATTGTGATGTTGGCAAATGAAGCTAATAATTGGACCACGTACGGAACAGGACCGGGCTCCGTTGCACAAGCAGCAACAGGGATAGAATTCCAAAACGGTGAAACATATCGTTTTTCTTTGGAAGCATATTACAAATACTACAGCAGCATGCCCTATTTGTGGGACGATGAGCAATCTTTTTCACAAGCTATTGGTGCGTACGTTGCCGTCGGCGATCAAACGAGTTCTGCCGATGCAGAAGGCCGTTCCTATGGATTCGAGCTATTTTTGCAACAAAAACTCAAAGGGACCTATTGGTGGACTTTAAGCTATAATTACGGGCACAGTGACACCCGATTAAATGAATCAAACCCTTGGTTACCCACAGTTTGGGACAACCGACATAACGTGAATTTTGTACTAGGTAAAGTATGGGGAAAAGGCTGGCAAATCGGGGCTAAGTACCGTTGGGCCACGGGCACACCCTACACACCTTTTGATGCAGATTTGAGTGCCATTCGTACCAATTGGGATGTGCTGCAGCGGGGTATATTTGATAGTCAAAACATTATGAGTGAACGCCTCCCGAGCTACAGCGTGATCGATGTTCGTTTAGACAAAACCTACAATAAGAAAAACTACAGTTTGACTTGGTTCTTAGACCTTCAAAACTTCACGAGCTCGGCAATTCCATTAATGCCTTATTTAACGGTCGAAAGAGACGATAATGGGGCACCATTAGTGGATGCCGCAAATGCTGATGCGTATTCAGTGAAAACCATATCTAGTGATACGGGCCGACTGTTGCCAACCATCGGCCTCATCTTAGAGATTTAAACCCTATTGACCTACCTTTGCCGTTCTAAACATGAACAATGCTTAAATCAATCCTTCGCAAGCTCCCACTGTTTCTAGCGAATACAGTAATCGCATTAACCTTACTGTGTTTATTCAGTTGGCTCGTACGTGAGACCACAAAAGGAAAACAGTGGGTCCCGCATAACGTAAGCCGTGCAGTTACCTATTTTTCAACCTTACCGGACCGCTTACTCGTAGCAAAAGCGGCGGTTGAACGTTTGCCGTTAGTCTTCATCCCGTCCCCTGAGGACTTTGAACCGGTGAATACCTTAGAAGAAGATGTTAAGGTGCTCATAAGCTATGCTACGGCGAATTGGAAGCGTAAAATCGTTATCAAAAATCTGAAAACAGGTGAAGAGTTAAAAAGCTGGAACGTGGACCGATTAGCGAATCCACACAATAGAATCATGCATTCGCTCATGCTCCCGGACAGCAGCCTCATCTATTCATTAAACGGCGTTACCGGAATCATTAAGATTGATAAAAACAGTGAGCGCCTCTGGAAACAGGATACGATCGCACATCATCACGCCATCAACATGGGCGCGGACAACACTTTTTGGGCGAATACGTACAATAAGGATAAGGGGGAACACATTTATTATGGTGCCCAATTCAGTATTGACGGCCGTGAATTCCCATTCATCGATAATACCATTACCCAGTTTGATGCGACCACAGGACGTATTCTCTTTCACAAAAGCGTCACTGAAATTCTGATTGAAAACGACTTAACTCATCTATTGATCAAATCAGATTCGCCGGGAGATCCGCTGCACATCAATGATATTCAGCCTGTATTAGAGTCGAGTCCATTCATGGAAAAGGGCGATGTCTTTATTTCATCGCGCACAAGCTCATGGATCATGCACTACCGTCCCTCGACCGGTGAAGTTGTTGAATTGATTGAAGGCCCTTTTATTTCACAACACGATGTCGATATAGAATCCGACTCAACGATCATCTTCTTCAATAACGGCGGTCAAACGCTTAAAGGAGAAAGACCCGATGCACATAGATTAGCAGATGAACTCCTTGTGGTCGATGAACAGTTTTCAGGCGTTTTACGCTATTACCTCAAGAGCGACCGATTCGAACCTATTTACCCTGAATTATTCGCTCAAAATGAAATTTTCTCGTTCACAGAGAGTTTAGTCGATGCCGTACCAGGAGGAGGTTACTACATCGAGGAGCAGAATTCTAGTGTTTTATGGATCCTTAAAGATGGAGAAGTGAAATACAAAAATATTTTACCATCACAGCACGAAGGACACCATCACTTAGCAAATTGGGGCAGAGTAATGCCTTAAAGACCCAAACTATGACCTTTGATCAAATCATTCAATTTCGACGCTCTAATAGGAAATTCGACCC
>CATAQZ010000212.1 GCA_949487015.1 Flavobacteriales bacterium UBA4585 | reverse complement strand
TGGACCTACCCATGGAGATACAGAACCGTTCGTTGCCATACAGTTCGACTGGATGTAGAAATCGTAAGTCGTTGCATCGTCAAGCGTATTGATAGACCACGAAGTACCTGTTACTGTGTCCGTTGGAGCACCTGTTCCTTGCGTAAAGCCTGACGGCCCCCACTCAATAATGTAGTTGGTCGCTAAGGTAGTATCTACCCATGTTAGGGTCGCAGAAGAATCCGAAGTCGCCATACCGGCAAAATCTGCAGCTGTAGGACAGTTTGGAATATCACGGATTTCGATTTCATCGAAATAGGCTCCGTTGTATCCATACGTATATCCTGTATTAGATCCCGCAAATACTATAAGTACTACATGTGCAGCATCAGAAGCAACGTTGTCTAAATCCAAAGAGTAATCTGAGTACGTCGTACTGGTTACCTGAATCGTATCTACAATAGACAAAGAAGCAATGCTCTTATTCGAATCGATCGTAGCTACAGCAATATCACTTAAATAAGCAGCTGAAGTACTAATTGAACGTGCATTGAACAAAATTTGCTGTGTTCCATTTTCCAAACCTAAGATGCGTGGAAGGATCATCATGTTTGTATCTCCCAAAGCAGTCTGTGTACTGAAAGAGCTGTAGTAAGCTCTCAAATACATGTAAGCCGAATCCGTCGCCTGGTTTCCGTAGTAGTAATACTTATCTACGTAAGCGTAGTTGAATGTGTAAGCCGAACGGTTCACGTGTTCCCAACAATCTGGTAAATCTGGATTAGCCGTACTACCTGAGCCGTCTGAATAACCAAAGTCTTCTGAGTAAGGAGATGTAAAGGCACCACACTCCGTTTTGAAGGTGAACGGTCCTACCCAGTTTGACGTACCGTCGCCAGTAGACGTACAGTTCGCCATTACATAAGCATCGTAGTAGGTATTCTGAGTTAAACCAGTCGCAGTGTAAGAGGTCGTTGTTGACGTTACACTAGTACCCGTTCCTTGTGTGAAGCCCATTGGACCTACCTCAATATTAAAGGCAGATGAGCTTGAAGACCAAGAAATAGTCGCCGTCGACTTCGTCGTCGAATTGAGCGCTAGACCGATAGGTTCAGGACACGGAGGAATATCGGTAACCGAAACATCATCAATACAAATGTAATCGTAAACACCGATTTCTCTTCTCAACATAAATGCAATACGTGCATCACCCGTTGTAGCACCATCTAAATAAACGGTGTACTTGTTGTATGTAGTTGCTGGAGCGTATACAGTATCCACTATTCTCAATGAACTTGGCGTACCAGCAGCATCAGTTAATCCAATAAGAACTTCACCTGGACGACCGACCGAAGTAGTTCTTGCATAGAACTCTAATTGCTTCGTCGCTGAATCAAGACCCTGAATCTCAGGAGTGATAATAAGTGTCGTATCTGCGTATGAAGTAGATGTACTCGAGCTAGACGATCTGTATCCATATAAGAAGTTCGAACCAGAGTTGGCATAGAACGAATAGTTACGGTTGTAGAAATAAGGGTAGTAGAACGAGCTTGTCGTATTCACATAAAAATCCCAACAAACCGGTAAAGATGGATTGAAAGCCGAACCAGTTGAAGAATTATCAAAGTTCTCGGTGTAAGGAGTAGTAACCTGAGCACATGGAGTTAGGAAGGTAATAGGTCCTAACGTATCAGAGAAAGAAGAAGTACCACAGCTCGTAACAGCGTATGCGTGATACGTACTTGAGCCTGCAAGCGACGTAAGAGAGGCCGTGCCGCCGGAGACTGTTGCCGAAGTACCTGCAGATGACGGGTTAAACCCTGCCAATCCATATATTACAGTGGTAGTCGCACTAGAATTACATCCTTCGGATACCGTAGCTGTCACAGAACCTCCTGTAACCGTACCTACAGCTATTGCAGTTGGTGCGGCACAGTTTGAATATCCTGTAGGTAATTCCTGAACCTTGATGTCATCAACTACAATATCATTGTAAAAAGATGCAGAACCATTAAACTTGCTTACAGTAAATCTTAATGCAATATCGTTAGGCATACTAATACATGATAAATCAACTTGTACTTTGCGCCAGCCTGCAGAATCTGTACTTCCTGACCACACCGCCTCGTAAGATTGACCGTCAAACACCTCGATAGTCAATGTATTATTGCCAGCATAAGTACTAGTATTGTTCTTAAACCAATAAAACTCAAGAGAAGGAGTTGTTAATGTACTGGGATCTATGGAATCGGTAGTAATTGACACATCACAAGGATAAGGCGATGAACCATCGACCCACATCGCGTATGAACCTGTTGCACCGGTATTATCGGTATAACCAGAAGCACCATAGCCCGGATTAGATGTTGTAAGCTTCCAAGAAGCATTCGTAGAAGTACTGCTGCAGGAATTTGACTGTGTCCAAGTAGATGGTATACTACTAAAGGTTTGTGTCATTACCTGAGCGGTGAGCGAGCCGATAGAATACAGCATAGCCACCATCAAGAGATAAAGTTTTTTCATAAGCTTTCTAAGCATTTAAGTTAAGCGAGCCTAAATATCTCAAATAGGTTTGCAAAAGGCAAGAAAAAGCCCGGAGAATTTACAAAGCGCAACAATGATGCCCTTAGCAAAGAGAACGCCGCAAAGTTGATTGAAAAATTTACGATATCAATAATTCAAGGCGTTGCAAAAAAAAGTTATCAACAATATGATTTTAAATCATTTGTAATCAATACTTTATAGAATATGTCTTTGCTAATAGTTTCTGCCAAACTCCTGCTTTTAACGAGCAGATTATGATTTGCTCTACCCGAATTCTTGCAACTGAAGGAAACAAAACAGAGGTCAATCTTAAGCAGCTTTTTGAACTATTTTATTTAACTCACAGATATTTCCTTGAATTTTCGACTTTTTTGATGTGATTCGGTTCTTTGAATACGCATCCTGCAAACCTTCATTGTTGTGGCCATTTTAGATTGTTCATTATCCCAATAGCGAAGGCAAGAATGAAACTCAGAAACCATAAAAAAACCCCAGAACGCCATGCATTCTAGGGTTTTGCTTCTCTCGTGAACCCGACAGGATTCGAACCTGTGACCGTCTGCTTAGAAGGCAGATGCTCTATCCAGCTGAGCTACGAGTCCTCACCATACCTTGGTAAAGGTATTCTCAATTGCAGTAGCCGAAACAGAACCCCGAAGGATTCTGCTTTGGCTTAGTCGGGAAGACAGGACTCGAACCTGCGACCCTCTGGTCCCAAACCAGATGCGCTACCACCTGCGCCACTTCCCGAACTTGCAATATCAATGAACGTTTGTTCTTGCGGAAAGACAGGGACTCGAACCCTGGGATCACTTACGCGATCACAGCTTAGCAGGCTGTTGCATTACCACTCTGCCATCTTTCCGTTAGGGAGCGCAAATTTATACCGAAAATCGGTTTGCGCAAGGGTTTAATGCGAATTTGTGTAGTGTTGAATCAAATTAATCAAATTCGCCTTTAGAATCTGCACTGTACCTACTCTGGGTATAAAATATTCTTGAAGTCTACCCCTTTGATTACGAAGCGTTTTGGACCGTTTTTACTTCCTCAGGGTATGAGATGCGGACGTGGTAAACACCGCGCATAAATTTCTTAAATGCTTCACGGATAGCATTTATTTCCTTCAGGGTGATGGCAGCATTGTCTAATTGGCCCGTAGTTAACTGATGATCAATAACCTTATCAATCATCGTACTTAATGCTTCCTGTGACTTTTCAGGTAGGGAACGTGTAGAGGCTTCAACAGCATCTGACATCATTACAATGGCAGTTTCCTTAGAGAACGGTTTAGGTCCGGGATATTGAAATGAATCAAATTTCTCTGCATCTGGATGATCTTCCTTGTATTTTCTGTAGAAATACTCCACTCTTGAGGTCCCATGATGCGTACGAATGAAATCGATTACAATATCTGGGAGTCGATGTTTTTTTGCCAATTCTATACCGTCATTGATATGCCCAATTATGATTTTAGCACTTTCCGTATAACTCAATTCATCGTGCGGAGAGGCTGAGGAACTTTGATTTTCTGTAAAGTATTGAGCATTAGGAATTTTTCCAACATCATGATACAGAGCGCCTGTTCGCACTAGCAGCGTGTTCCCTCCTACTAATTCTGTGGCATGCTCCGCGAGATTAGCAACTTGCATCGTGTGCTGGAAGGTTCCTGGCGCTTCTTTTGATAGGCGTTTGAGTAATGGATTATTCGTATCCGATAACTCAAGAAGGGTGAGGTCTGAAACTACGCCAAAGGTGCGTTCGAAGAAATAAATCAACGGGAATATGAAAAGAAGGACCAATGTTCCGATAAGTGATGAGCCCAGAGGTATAGCAGCTTCTGTGTTCCACTCCATTTGTCGGATAAGATGAACAGAAAGATGCACTAGAAGTAGGATACCCATTATTTTAAAGGTGCTTTGGAACAATTGACTTCTCTTGTATATGCCGCGTATGTTGAAGAGGGTGATGAGTCCAGCAGCGAATTGGACCACAATAAAATGAACGGCGCCACTAACAAAGGGTGCAACGGCTAAGAGTAAAAAGACATGCGTAATTAAGGCCAATCGGTCATTAAAGAAACTTCGTACGAGTACCGGCAACAAGACAAGCGGAACCAAGAAGACATTTAAAATACTAATAGAAGAAGCCCACAAGGTAGCTATACCCGCGCCGGTGATGGAGAATAACAACAGATTAAGACTAGAACTATGCGCTATGATTTGAGCATCGTACGCATTTAAATAAAGTGCCAAGCCTAAGAATATTAGGATGAGATAGAGTAATGCACCTGCTCTACCCTGCCAATTTAGATCATTCGCTATGCCATCGAAATTTGCCTCCAGTGCTCTAAGCATTTCGAATTTTTCCGAGGTGACTGTTGCGCCGCGCAAAACGATAGGTGTTCCTTTTGTAATGACACCTCTAAAGGTCGTTAGCGCATCTAATTTTGCCGTTAACGCACTATCTGTCAATGAAGCATTAACAGTAAAAGTTGGACTTAATTCTATACTATCTGGCAATGCATATTGTGCTCTTAAATACTCTGGTGATATGCTGTTTGTCAAACTTATAGGCGTCCCATCAGAAAGTAATACTTTATGATTTTCTGAGGGGTGTATTAAAACGACACCACGACGCTGCCATTCTATGAATTCTGCATCGGGTACGAGCGCGGAGTCTATAGCTGAACGCCAATTGTCGATCTGAACACTGTAGTTGTAATATAAATCTTTATCAGCGATTAATTTTTGTCTATCCTCCTCTATTTTCTGTGGAGATTTTGGAAGCGCAAAGTCTGTCGGTGCTATTAAATCGTCTTCGAGCCATACCTGACCTAGACGGTAATCGTATTGAAATTGGGCTTTGAAAGGAATGCTCACAAACAGCAAAGCGATGCATAAAGTGCTTACTATGCTGAAATAGACCCACTTCTGTTGTTGCTGTATCCAATTCGATGCTTTCATACCAAATACCTTCGTTTCTAGAGCACCAATTTAGTAGTTTAGTGGGGTCTTTTTGACACGAACCCAAATAACATTACAGAAGATGAAAGAAGTTGTGATCGTAAGTGCTGTCAGAACCCCTATGGGCAGCTTTGGCGGAGCACTAAGTAGCGTCCCTGCCCC
>CATAQZ010000211.1 GCA_949487015.1 Flavobacteriales bacterium UBA4585 | reverse complement strand
TAGAAGGTATTCATCTTGTTGATATTTCAAAAGCCCCCGCGTTGCGGGGGCTTTCTTTTTATGGATTTTTGAGTAAATCAGTCAAAACAAATGAGCACACTATTTCTACAAATTCAAACCGGTGCAGAGGCCGTAATAGCTGAAGAACCTACGGAAAAAACCATGTCAATTCTGGAGTTAATGACTTCAGGAGGAATTGGAGGAATTCTAATCATGACCTTCCTCGGTATACTGAGCATCTTCGCGGTATACATCTTCCTCGAACGTTTTGGCGCCATTCGCAATGCAAATAAGGTGGACCCCAACTTCATGAACAATATCAAAGACATGGTGCTCGACGGTAAGCTTGACGCCGCTCAGGCTTTATGTACAGCAGAAAGTACGCCTGTGGCTCGAATGATTGAAAAAGGAATCTCTAGAATTGGCAAACCTCTTGGCGATATCACACAAGCGATTGAAAACCAAGGGAAATTAGAAGTTACCCGTCTAGAAAAAGGTCTTCCCATGCTCGCGACCATATCTGGAGGAGCGCCAATGATCGGTTTCTTAGGAACCGTTATTGGTATGATTTTGACGTTCAAGGAGATGGCCAATGCAGGCGGTCAAATCAAGCTGGATATGATGGCGGAAGGTATTTATACGGCCATGACTACCACCGTTGCCGGTCTTTTAGTGGGTATCATCGCCTATTTCGGCTACAACTTCCTAGTGACACGTGTGGATCGCGTGGTCTACAAACTAGAGGACAGCGCAATGGCCTTTTTAGATTTATTGCACGAACCGGCTTAAAAAAAACGCTATGAATTTACGCAGCAGAAGTAAAGTTAGCGCCGAAGTCAATATGTCGTCCATGACAGATTTGGTCTTCCTATTGCTCATCTTTTTTATTCTAGCCTCTACCCTAGTAACCTCGAGTGCACTTGACATTGTTTTACCGAAAAGCGGTGCGCAAACCGTTAAAAAGAAAAACATCACGCTCACAGTAAACGAAGCATTAGAATTTGACGTGAATGGAACCATTGTCGGGTACGACCAAGTTGAGCAGCGTCTAATGGCTGAAGCCCGAAAATTAACCGATGACGAACAAGCAGTGGTGGTTTTACGTGCAGACCAAAGCATCCCTACGGGTGAAACGGTACGACTTTTGGACATAGGTTACAGGAACAACTTAAAAATGATCATCGCAACTGATCCTAAATAGGCATGGCATTTAACGAACAACGTAATAAGAACAAGGCAAAGGTTTGGACGGTCATCGTCCACATCCTACTCATGCTTTGGTTTGCGTTTTACGGCTTAACCTACCAAGACCCACCTCCAGAGGAAGGGATTGCAATTAATTTTGGGTATGAAGAAACGGGGGCTGGACAAAATACACAAGCAGCCCCTACCATTCCGCCGCCAACGCCTACAACCCCAGTAGAAACCCCACCAGTTCAAGAAGAAGTGGTCACCCAGGATGTTGAAGACGCCCCTATTATTGAATCTACCGATGATCCGACTCCAACCCAACAAGAGGAGATAGTAGAGCAGCCTAAGGAAGAAACTGAAGAACCTAAAGAAACCGTTCAGGAACCCGAACCTGATCCACAGCCAACTGCAGAAGAATTAGAGCGGCAACGCCAACAAGAACGGCTGAATCGCATGTTCAACACCACCCGCAACGGAACTGGTCAAGGTGAAGGAGAAACTACAGGCGGTGGTGATCAAGGAGATCCTGACGGAGATCCGTTAAGCCCGAATAGAACTGGAAACGGCGGAACTGGAGGCAATGGTAAATACTGGATGTCTGGTACGCCTATTACCCTACCTGAGCCGGAAACGGGATGTAATTATGAAGGTGT
>CATAQZ010000210.1 GCA_949487015.1 Flavobacteriales bacterium UBA4585 | reverse complement strand
GTCTGCGCTGGGCCATTTCTAGTGTGGGACACGGGGCGGATGAAGCTGTGGCTCGCACGGCTATTGAAATCTTGGAACGGTCATTGCTATTAGCATTTCGCGAAGACGAATTAAGTGCTTCTGAACTTATGCGTGGTTTGCGTGAACTGCTAATAAATGAGTGAGTACTTACTTATCATAGTTATAAGAGGATTTCAACTATAAACGTTTGAAAGAGATTAGACTAAACAAAAAAGGCGCCCTTGGGGCGCCTTTTTTATTCCTCGGCCAAGGCCTTAAAATTTCATTTCCGGTACATCACCTTCAACGACTAGGCGACCTGCGGTCTTTGCTTGAATTTCTTCGACAGTGACACCTGGCGCACGTTCGATCAATATGAAACCGCGTTCTGCGTCTACCTCTAGTACGGCGAGATCCGTTACGATGCGCTTTACACAAGCAACACCTGTAAGCGGTAAGGAACATTCACTAAGGAGTTTACTTTCTCCTTTTCGGTTGGTATGCTGCATGGCTACGATGATGTTTTCTGCAGAAGCCACTAAATCCATAGCACCGCCCATTCCTTTAACCATCTTGCCTGGAATCTTCCAGTTCGCAATATCGCCGCGATCGCTCACTTCCATGGCGCCCAAAACGGTCAATTGAACGTGTTGACCGCGAATCATACCGAAACTGAGCTCGCTGGAAAAGAAGCTCGCACCCGGCAGTGCCGTGATGGTTTGCTTGCCTGCGTTGATTAAATCCGCATCCTCCTCGCCCTCAAACGGGAAGGGTCCCATGCCTAAAATGCCATTTTCACTTTGAAACTCCACATTGATGCCTTGCGGGATGTGGTTGGCCACTAAGGTTGGAATTCCAATACCTAAGTTTACGTACCAACCGTCGCGAAGTTCTTGGGCAATGCGCTGTGCAATTTGATCTTTACTCAATCCCATGGTTATTCGCTTTTAGCACGCACGGTGCGTTGTTCTATTCGTTTCTCGTAATCCACCCCCTGGAAAATGCGTTGCACGAAGATCCCCGGAATGTGAATGCTGTTCGGGTCCAATTCGCCGACTTCAACCAGTTCTTCAACCTCTGCCACGGTTATCTTACCTGCCATGGCCATCATCGGATTAAAATTGCGTGCCGTTCCTTTAAAAATCAGGTTGCCGGCTTTGTCACCCTTCCACGCTTTAACAAATGCAAAAGGAGCATCAAAAGCATGTTCCAAAATATGCGGCTTGCCATCAAACACGCGTACCTCTTTTCCCTCCGCTACTTCTGTACCGTAACCTGCAGGGGTGTAAAAAGCAGGAATCCCTGCTCCAGCAGCGCGACAGCGTTCTGCTAATGTTCCTTGAGGAATGAGATCAACTTCGAGCTCGCCAGAGAGCATCTGACGCTCAAACTCGTCGTTCTCGCCCACGTAAGAGGCAATCATTTTTTTAATCTGCTTGGTTTGAAGCAGCAGTCCTAGACCAAAGTTGTCCACGCCTGCATTATTAGAAATACAGGTAATGTCTTTAATCCCGGCCGCTTTAATGGCTGTAATGCTGTTTTCCGGAATACCGCAAAGGCCGAATCCGCCAAACATCACATTCATCCCATCTTCTAGTCCCGCAATGGCTTCAGTGGCGCTGGCCACCACCTTGGAGATGTAGGTGTGTTTTTCTGACATAATAGGTGCTGTAATTGGGTCTACCCAAGTTATAAAAAAGCCCCCAACCTTTTCAGGAAGCGGGCTTTGTTTGCTTAATCCTCAATGGCCGGTAGCAGCGTCGTGCGTACCTCGCCAAAGCCAATTCTCGTCGTACCGTTTGTACACCAGCCGCGCATGGTAACCGTGTCGCCGTCTTCGATAAACGTGCGCGTTTCACCAGTAGCTAAGGTGATGGGCTCTTTACCTGCCCAGCTAAGTTCTAACATGGATCCGTAGCTGTCTTTCGTGGGTCCAGAAATGGTTCCTGATGCCATCATATCACCGGCATTAATGTTACAGCCGTTGACGGTATGGTGGGCCAATTGTTGGCGCTGGTTCCAATACATGTATTTGTAATTGGACCTTGAAATGACCGATTCCGTCTTGCCTTCCGGAGTCAAACCTACTTCGAGGTGAATGTCATAGTTATTCTTACCTGTGGTCTCTAAATACGGCAAAACGGGTGGATTTTGCTTGGGTCCTTCCACTTTAAACGGCGCTAATGCGTCCATGGTCACGACCCAAGGACTCATGCTTGAGCCAAAGTTTTTACCCAGGAACGGTCCTAGCGGCACGTATTCCCATTTTTGAATATCGCGCGCACTCCAGTCGTTAAAGACCACCATCCCAAAGATGTATTCGTCGGCTTCTTCCGCCTTTATTCTGTGGCCGAGGGGCTTTCCTTCTCCTGTGATGAACGCCATTTCCAGTTCAAAATCCATACGAACAGACGGGCCGAAAGTCGGGGCATCCGCCCCCGGCGCCATGCGCTGACCTTTAGGACGGTG
>CATAQZ010000209.1 GCA_949487015.1 Flavobacteriales bacterium UBA4585 | reverse complement strand
TTTTTCTGCGTTTGCTCTTGCGCACGAAAGCGCGTACTGTCGTAAAGTGCACTGTACACGTACTTATTACGTGCCTGCTCCGTATCCAACTTCCGCTCAAGATTACTACCGAAGGGTTCTACCACCGGAAAAATAACCTTACCACGTTGTTTATCGATGGTTACGCCCTGGACAAAATCGAAAATCCCATCTGGATAGGGATCATTGTTGGTATTAAGCTTATCCAATTCCATAACACCTATGAGCAGTGTATCACTCAAATTGCCGTCCGGCAGGAATGGAATGGGCACCCCCGTTTCATCGTTCATGTACAAGATGTCCATGTAGAAGTCTTCACGGTCCAATTGGTATGCGTTAAGCGCATAGATGTTCTTCATCATCAAATCCCAAGTCGGCATACGTACATCCAGCACAGTACTTTTAAGCAACTTTAAAATCAATGTTTTAGGCGGAGTCACTCCATCGTTGGAGAATTCACCAACCTGATACGTGCGACCTGCTGCAGTATATTGAAAAGCCACCGCCAACACCTCATCTTGATTGAGCGATTGATTTAACGTAATGTACCCGAGCTGCGGATGCACATTGTATTGATTAGGTTCTAGTTTTCGGGCATTTGCCAGTTCTACATACTCTTTCGCCTCCAAGAAACCAGCGGAACTCAAATCTTGGTTCGCTAAAGCGATGTCACGTACACCCGGTATGGCACTTTCCAATGCCAAAGGATCTAGCTGGTTGTTCGCATTGTTAGGAAACCCTTCAATATTCGTATTCGATCCAGGAAAAATACTAATCCCGGGTAAATTCAATGAGTCATTGCGAAATGCATAGCGCTTGTCAGCACCCAAATCCATAAATGCAACGATATTTCTCAAATTAACCGTGGAACTGCGCTCGTTCGTCACCCATACCTCCACCTTGGTAATCTGCACAGGCGAGGTAATTAGCGGCATATCCTGTAAATATTCCTCGTAATGACTTCTGAAAAATTGACTCAAGAAATAATGACGATTGGCCTCGTATTGATCCCCTTGAATCATAAATTCAGTCGTCGTTCCACCGCCTTGGACGTTGATACTTTCACTTTGTGAACGTTGCTCTGAAAAAACGGTGGTGACCATGGTATTCCCGAACTGGAACTGCCCCTTTAATCCAAACAAACTTTGAGCGCCCGTAATCAGCGAGCTGTTTAACGGGAGATTGATATTACCCATCTCCAGACGTTTCACGATATCGTCCTCCTCGCCTTCGAAGTCCAATTTCATTTTATTGTCAAATGCGAAGGTCGCTTCGGTATCATAATTCACGCCTAATTCCAATCGGTCGCCAATTTTTCCCTTCACATTCATTTGAATACGCTGTCCAAAATCAAAGGCAAACGTCTTTTGATTTCGCACTGGAATACCAGGGTTTTCTACATATTGGTATTTCCCGCCAAATCGAATTTCCGCCATTCCTTGTGGACGGATTTCGACCAAATCACTACCAAAAACTTGTCCTAAAGCTTCGTTTCCGGTTTGAATCTGAGGTATCAAGCCCGCATTGTCTCGAGGATCGTCTCCGCTCGCATTGAAAGCAGCGCTTTTAGAATTGAAATAGTCATTCTCCGCCTGGTCATACATCCATTGACGGTATTGATCCGTTGTCCAAACTTCAGGGACGGGCAGAAGCAAATCCCCAATGCGTTTGTAGACCAGATAATTCCCTGAGATGGGGTCGTAAATAATTTCGTGCTGAAAATTAGAAGGTTCAGGCAGCGTAATACTACCCGAGGTTTGGGTCGTATCTGTACTCTCCGCATCGTTTTGACCGAAGAGTTGCTGCGGACTGCTAAGTAACGCGACCAGCAAAAGCCAGCCATATGTCTTTAACAAATTACGCGTCATTTATAGCATTTGAAGGGCTTGACGAACCAATTCTTCCGTTGGTGCCCCTGGGTTTTGTTTCAACAGTTTGTTCAATACCGTTTCAGCTTGTTTTGCACTTATGCCCAATGTTGTAAGTGCCGCGTGTGCCTCAGCGCGTGCGCCACTTTTTGCAATTGGTCCACTGGCATCTAAACCGGCCGCTGTTTTAGCTACTTTATCCTTGAGATCGATCACAATGCGTTGTGCGGTCTTTGCACCAATTCCTTTGACGCCTTGAAGCGTAGGTACATCTTCGCTCAAAATAGCCTGTTCCACCTCAGTGGGACTCAACGAACTCAAAATGACACGTGCCGTATTCGCGCCGACGCCACTTACACTGATCAATAATTCAAAAAGGGCTTTCTCGCGTTGGGTACTGAATCCAAAAAGCATCTGAGCATCTTCACGAACCAGATGGTAGGTGTATAATAAGCCCTCAGAAAGAGGCTCAACATCTGCATAGGTATTCAGTGAAATTTGGACATCATATCCCACACCCGCGCAGTCCACCACTACCTGAGTAGCTGACTTCAATACAAATGCTCCTTTTACGTAGTAAATCATGGTATAAACCGATTGAACCAATAACTAACGTTTGATTCCTAGTTATCGTGTGTTTTAAACGAAAAAAGCCGCGCATTTTGCGCGGCGATTGTTCGTGGTATTTCTTAATGACTGACTATGAGTTTTTTATACGTCCCACCGTCTAATGAATAGAGGTAAACACCGTCGCTTAAATCATGCAGCGCTACCGTATTTGTTCCCGGAAGAAGCGCTTCTCGTTTTACTAAAGCACCTAGAGCATTATAAAGAGCTAGTTCACTAGAACGTTGTACCTCAATAGTAATACTATTTTTTGCTGGATTCGGATATAATCTACCTTCACTTACTTGTAGGGACACTGTCCCCATGGTTGGACCAGCAGCAATGGTTACCCAAACGCTCAAACTATCACTAGCATCTTTTCCGCTGTAAAACACATAACGGGTAGAATCCGTGCAAGTTGCGCTCGTAGTTGGCGAATAGACGTGCCCACTAAAATCGTTTTTCTCCATTCCAGCATCAATAGCTACATGACCAATCGAGTTGTCAATGTCGGCGCCGTAACAATAGTCCCAGCAAAAATAACCACTATCGTAAGCACAAGTAGGATTCGCATATGCTCTACGTACGTAAACCTCTAAGTCCTCGCTACTGGTGTTTTTAACCTTAATATTAAAGCCATAATCGGCTACTGATGTTGAGTTGATTTCAACCACCGTATCCTGCTCTACTACCATTAATGACTGCGCATAGGTGGTAGTACTCAAGGCGATGAATAAAAGGAAGACAATTCTTTTCATAGTAGGGTATTCTGTTAGCGTTCAAATATAAACAATGTCTTTCAGACCAATGAATACATTTTATAACCTTCTTTTTATTAAATTTCCGCCTTCAAAAACACAAATGCATGAAAAAAATTCTACTCACCTTCACCGCTTTGTTTGCGACAGCAACTGCTTTCGCTCAAGGTCAGAGCACGATTCAGTCGTGGGACTTTAACTCCGGTATCCCTACAGGCTGGACGCAATCTACTAATGCTACCGACGGTGGTTTTGGCGCGGGCTCCGCTTCATCACTTAGTTCACAGTATTTTACTATTACAGACCCTGGTTCAAACATCGTTGCAACCAACGATGATGACTGTAACTGTGATAAGTCTGACGAATACCTCATTACTGATACGATTAACTTAAGCAACTATTCTGTTCTTCACGCCACTTTTGAGAGTTTCTATTTCGGCGCTACGTACAACAATGCTACAGAAGTAGCAGAATTCTTGTACACCACGAACGGAGGAACAACATGGACTTCGCTAGCAGATATTACTCCAGGTGCTGATTGGACTTCGCAATGGATCGATATTAGCGCTGCTTGTGGTAACAGTAACGTTCAGTTTGCTTTCAACTACCAAGACGCTGGTGGTTGGTTGTATGGCCTAGGAATTGACGATTTCTCAATCTTTGCACCGTACAACTTCGACTTAGCCACTGAGTCTTTGGACATGTTCAGTACAGTTGGTTTGAACAATGCACCTTACACTATTGAAGGTTCGATCACCAACTACGGTGGAACGACCATTACTTCAATGGACTTAAACTACAAGATCAACAACGGAACGACCGTTACTGAATCTTTAACCGGCTTGAGCATTGCGCCTTACCAAACGTACACGTATTCTCACGGCACGAGCTGGAACCCAAGCACTACAGGTAACTACACTGTAGATGTGTGGGCATCTTCTTTAAACGGAGGAAACGATCAAAATACAAGTAACGACATGTTTACTACAACTATTGAAGTCGTTACAGCTACTGCTGATCGCGTTGTACTTGCGGAAGAGTTCACATCATCTACCTGTGCTCCTTGTGCGAGCTTTAATCCAGGCTACAAGCAATTGCTTGACGATAACGACGCGAATACTTCAGGAACGCAATTGGTTTCAGTAAAATACCAAATGAACTGGCCAGCGCCAGGAAATGATCCTGCTTACAACTCAGAAGCTTTAGCACGTCGTAGTGCATACGGTATTTCAGGTGTTCCAGATGTAGTGTATTCTGGTTCAAACATTCCTACTAGCCAAGCAAACATCGATGCGGTAACTGCAATTCCTGCTCTTGCTGAAATGTCAGCGGAATACAGTTTCACTGGTACGTATATTCAATGTGATGTTGAAGTTGAAGCGTTGGGTAATTTAGGTTCAAATAACGTGTTGCACATGGCAATGATTGAGAAAGAAATCAATCACAACGTTCAAACCAACGGCGAAACGACATTCTACCACGTGTTCCGTAAATTCATGGATGGTGAAAATGGTAAAGCCATGGGTTCTATGACCGCAGGAAATACCTACACGCACTATGCGAACTCAACCATCTCTGTAAACAGTGCGCCAGCGCAAGGTTCATTTGATTTCTGGGTGGGTACAAGTAATATGGACATCATTGT
>CATAQZ010000208.1 GCA_949487015.1 Flavobacteriales bacterium UBA4585 | reverse complement strand
GGCTCATCAAGAATGAGGAAGTTGGGATTCTTCATTAAAATGGTCAACAGAAACAGCCTTCTTTTTTCCCCACCACTAAGCGTACTGACATAGCTGTATTGCTGGTGTCCGTCAAAGAGGAAGCGCTCACAGAGCTGCGATGCGGTGAGTTTCTGACCCTTCTTCAAAGTGATATACTCGCCAATCTCTTGAACGACTTCAATCACTTTCAGGTCGCCTTTATCTATAATGCCGTCTTGGGTATAGTGGCCAAAAACTACAGTTTCTCCGGTAATGATTTTCCCTTTGTCGGGCGTTTCAAGTCCCATGATCATCTTGAGCAGGGTAGATTTTCCGCATCCGTTAGGCCCTACAATCCCTGCACGCTCTCCTTTTTTAAAGACGTAACTAAAGTTTTCTAGCAGCAGACGATTCGGATAGCTTTTGCCCAATTTATGCAGCTCCAAAATCTTTCCGCCCAGACGCTGGCTGTTGATTTCCAATGAAACTTCGCTATCATCGATGCGCTGTTTTGCGACCTTTTTAATGTCTTTGAATCGGTCAATACGGTCTTTCGACTTTCCCGTTCGCGCGCTCGGCGTTTTACGCATCCAGTCCAATTCCTTTTTAAACAACTGCTTCGCCTTGTGCAAATTTGCCGCCTCATTCGCCTCGCGCACCTCTTTCTGCTCGAGGTAGTAGCTGTAGTTTCCTTCGTATTTATAAAACTGCTTGTTTTCCAGTTCGAAAATGGTGCCACAAACCCGTTCCAAAAAATACCGGTCGTGCGTGATCATTAACAGTGCCCCACGGTATTGAATGAGGTATTCTTCGAGCCATTCGATGATGTCGAGATCGAGATGGTTGGTGGGCTCGTCCATCAAGATGAGATCCGGCTCTTCAATAAATAATTGGGCCAATGCAAGTCGTTTCACTTCGCCTCCGGAAAAGGAATCGATCACCCGATCCATATCGGGCAGATTCATCTTACCGTGCATTTCTTGAATCCGGCCCTCTACATTCCATCCATCTGTAGCCTCTATCAGATCCAGCGCGCGTTGCATAGCATCGCCGTCGCCGCCCTCTTCAAGCACTTTTTCGTATTGACGCAATGCGTCCAGACCGGCATGTTCGCTATTGTACAGCACTTGGCGCACTGTAAGCCCTTTTTCAAAGTTGGGCTGCTGCTCCAGGTAGCGCAGCTTTACCCCATTACGAAAGACCACTTCGCCCGTATCCGCTGTCGCTGGATCCATCAACGTTCGCATGAGCGTTGTTTTTCCTGCGCCATTTTTAGCAACGATAGCAACTTTTTCACCTTCATGAATGCCGAAGGTGATGTCTTTGTACAAAGTTTTGATGCCATAAGACTTACTGATCTTATGAACGGAAAGCAGGTTTTTTATATCCAAGGGGTAAAAATTATTCTTGTGGTAATGAAGCAATCCAAGCTGCCATTGCTTCGATTTGTTCGCTTTCGACCCAAGCCATCGGGGCCATTGGTGGGTAGTCGGGCCAATTCTCAGGGACCGGTTCTTTAATCAACTGCACCAGCTCTTTTTGGCTATACCCGCGTTGGGCAATGGCTAAGAAAGAAGGTCCCACTAATTTTGAGTCCATTTTATGACACCCTAAACACGTATTTTTCGCCAAAAGACTTTTCATATCTGATGGAATTTCGTTCCCCGCTGTTTGCCCTTTTTTTGAAGGAATCTTCAATACTGGGGCTTCCGGCGTATACGGTTCTGAACCACCACCGCATGCTGTGGTTATACCTACAATGAAAAGCGCCAAAATAGCGTGACTAAAGGTGTGGAAAAGCTTCATGCCGTGATGTACTTTTGAATTCTATGATAAAGATAAAGCTCAGCCCGTCAGAATGGTTAAAAATCGCCGTTCTCTTTGTAGTATTTGTTGGAGGTTCCATTGCTTCCTATGTGGTTTTACAGCCCAAAAGGGTCTTGCCGATCTACAATCCGTCGGACTTGAATCCAGCTGTGGTGGACGATGATTTGGAGCGCAAAGGACGCGGCCACCGCATTGGCGACTTTGAATTGGTCGATCAATGGGGTAATCCCGCAGACTCTTCATTGCTTCAGGGTAAAATTTATGTGGCCGATTTTTTCTTTACCACCTGTCCTACCATTTGTATTGATATGGGAAAAACCTTTCAGCAAGTGCAGGAAGTTTTTAAAGACGAGCCGCGAGTGCACCTCGTGAGCCACACCGTCATGCCGGAAATTGATACCGTAGAAGTCATGCGCGCCTACAGCGAGCGCGTGGGTGCCATCAAAGGAAAATGGCATTTATTGACCGGTGAAAAGGAAGAACTGTACCGCATGGCGCGCCGCGAGTATTTTGCGGTTATGGAGCCAGGAACCAGCTTCGATGAACACGATTTCATTCATACTGAAAACGTCATTCTGGTGGATGAAAAAAAACGCATCCGTGGCTTTTACGACGGTACCAATGAAGCGGAACGGATCATTGAAGACATTAAAGTCCTTCTCGAACCCCGCTAGAATCCTG
>CATAQZ010000207.1 GCA_949487015.1 Flavobacteriales bacterium UBA4585 | reverse complement strand
TTCATTCGTATCACAGACCGTAAGAAAGAAATGTTCAAGACCTCTGGAGGTAAATATGTAGCACCACAGTTGATTGAGAACGAACTAAAGGCATCGCATTTGATTGAACAGAGTATGGTCATAGGATCAGGGCGCAAATTCCCATCCGCAATCTGTATCTTAAATGAGCCAGGCGTCAAAGAATGGTGCTCACGCCACGACATCAAATTTACTACTATTGAAGAGATGGCGCAAAACCAGCAGGTGCGTGATCGCGTCTGGAAAGATGTAGAGCGTGCGAATGCAGGGTTCGGAAAGTGGGAGCAGGTTAAGAAGATCATCATCGACACTGACGAATTCACTGTTAACAACGGTTGTTTGACCCCTACATTTAAAGTTAAGCGCAAGCCTATTCTTGCGAAGTACGAAGAGCAGATTGAAGCTTTGTACGCAGAATAAATTCTGAATCGAATACCACTTTAAATCCCCGCCTCCGGCGGGGATTTTTTTTTGCCCCTACCCCAGCCAGGCGTCCTCTTTTAATACAAGCCGCCTACAGACGACGAATAAAGCACAATTGCACTTTATGATACCGAGGCGGTTCAATATGCTTTGTAAGGCAGTCGAAAAGAAAACACGATGTAGTTCGGTGCTTTAGAAAACAAAAAACCCGCTTCCTGACGGAAGCGGGCTCACTGAATCTTTACACGGTTAAGAAAAGCCTATAGCGCAGCAACGTGCTTAGCTAAGCTTGACTTCAAGTTAGATGCTTTCTTCTTGTGAATGATATTGCGCTTTGCCAAGCGATCAAGCATAGAAGTTACGCGTGGGAGCATTTCTGCAGCTTCCGTGGCGTCAGTAGCTCCGCGAAGTTTGCGCACAGCGTTACGTGTCGTCTTGTGATAGTAACGGTTGTGTGCAGCCTTTTTAGCTGTCTGACGAATTCTTTTTAAAGCAGACTTATGGTTTGCCATGTCTTTTATTCTTTAATAGTTGTGACCCCTAAGAGAATCGAACTCTTCTTTCCAGGATGAAAACCTGGCGTCCTAACCGATAGACGAAGGGGCCTATAATGTTCTAGTACATACCCCTATTTTGCTAGGGGAGTGCAAATGTAACAACGTTTTTTAAATTCGCAACACATTCAAACAAAAATTCCAAAATAATTTAGACCCAAACGCACCCCGGTTTAATAGGCCTTAGCAAAGACTACACGCTGCTTGCTTGGTTTTCCAGTAAGCACACAAACCCCATCTTCCTCCTTAGCATCCAATGGAATACAACGTATGGTTGCCTTCGTTAATTCTTTAATCTTATTCTCTGTCTCAGTTGTTCCATCCCAATGCGCATAAACAAAGCCTGGATTTCCCTTCATTAACGTCTCAAATTCTTCCCAAGAATTGGCTTCTTGAGAGTGCGCTTCTCTGAAGTCAAGCGCCTTTTGAAATAACGTGTGCTGAATTTCATCTAACAACTCCGGAACCTTTGTCGACACCTCTTTCTGATCTACAAACTGCTTCGTTAGGGTGTCTCGACGCGCCAGCTCCACGCTGCCCTTCTCAAGGTCTTTGGGACCTATGGCAATACGCAACGGAATTCCTTGAAGCTCGTATTGGTTGAACTTCCAGCCCGGTTTATGGGTATCCCGATTGTCGTATTTCACAGTAATACCCTTTGCACGCAACTGGCCCATTAGGTCTTCAGCCACTTCACTAATGGCATCCAATTGCTCTTGACCTTTATATATGGGAACAATAACTACTTGGTAAGGAGCCAATTTTGGCGGCAAAACCAATCCATTATCGTCGCTATGTGTCATAATAAGTGCCCCCATCAATCGCGTACTAACGCCCCATGATGTTGCCCAAACGTATTCTTGTTTGCCTTCCTTATTCTGAAATTTCACCTCAAATGCCTTGGCAAAATTTTGACCTAAAAAGTGCGATGTACCTGCTTGCAGTGCCTTACCGTCTTGCATCAAAGCTTCGATACAGTAGGTCTCTAACGCGCCCGCAAATCGTTCACCTTCGGTTTTCAAACCACGTAAAACAGGAATAGCCATCACATCTTGCACAAAATCTGTGTAGACATCTAACATCGTCTCTGCTTCTGCTATCGCCTCTTGCTTTGTGGCATGCGCGGTATGCCCCTCTTGCCATAAAAACTCTGCCGTTCTCAAGAATAGGCGCGTACGCATTTCCCAACGCACCACATTCGCCCACTGATTCACAAGTATGGGTAGATCACGGTAACTTTGGATCCAGTCTTTGTAGGTATCCCAAATAATAGTCTCTGAGGTAGGTCGAACGATCAACTCTTCTTCCAATTTTGCAGAAGGATCTACCACAACGCCTCCACCATTCGGATCGTCCATTAAACGGTAGTGCGTGACAACAGCACATTCCTTTGCGAATCCATCTACGTGGGATGCTTCTTTCGAAAAGTAGGATTTAGGTATGAATAGCGGGAAATAGGCATTCATGTGGCCAGTTTCCTTAAATCGTCTATCGAGATCCGCTTGAATACGTTCCCAGATCGCAAAACCATAAGGCTTTATAACCATGGAGCCGCGTACGCCTGAATTTTGAGCCAAATCAGCTTTGACTACCAATTCATTGTACCATTTCGAATAATCTGCCTCGCGAGTTGTGAGATGTTTTGCCATGTAATTGAGCTTGGTATAACTTTTGTACCTTGTAATTTGAAACGCAAATCTACTGAAGTTATGAAGAAGCCCATACTACTACTATTCATTTCTTCCCTCATGTTATCATCATGTGGGACTTCTGTGAGTTTGACGGACAATTATTTCGAGGACGAAAACTATTACAACCCCGCGCTTCCCGCACCGCGTTTCGCCAGTGCAAAAGTAATGGGTAGTATGGACGGTGAACCCTATACGGATGAAGATTATGCTCTTATCTGGGAAGGAGAACAACCCTTAGTTTCAGCACCACTTCAGGGCAGTAATAATAATTGGTGGAACAATGGCAGAAGCTATTGGACACCTGGATTCGGGACCTTTTTCTATCCGCAATGGAACAACTCTATGGGATTTAATTCATGGAACACCATGGGCGGTCATCCGTACGGCTACAATGGGATTGGTTACGATCCGTTCGGCTGGAACTACGGTATGGGAATGGGCGGATTCTCACCGTACAGCAACAGTCCATATGGATGGGGCAACGGCTGGACCATGGGTTATAACCCGTACGGCTATAATTCATACGGTTATGGTTATAATGCTTGGAACGGGGTAACGAATTTTGGGAACACAACAGCGTCATCTTCGAACGAACCTACTAGAACAGGTATAAATTACGGCGGCCGTCGTCCTAACAAATACCGCAGAAGCGGAGGACAAGGCAGTACTAATGGCCGAACCGACTACTACTCGAACGATTGGAGAAATCATAAAATTCAAGAAACCGGAACTTCGCCCGTTTCCACAACTCGTGGCTGGGCGCAGCCTCTCGTCGAAACGGCACAGAAATCTTTACGCAACTCTACAGCCTCTAGCCCTCGCGGCAACAGCCGACCAAGCGAAGCAGTAAAACCAACGCGTACCGTTCGTGATGCCAATAATTATTCGCAACCGAATACCAGATCGAACTTTGAGCGCAGTGGTAGTTACAGAAGCAATGGTTCTCCTTCATCACGAGGATCGAACTCCTACACACCATCAGCGCCTGTACGCAGCGGTTCCACCTCTAATTCTAGCGGCTCAAGGAGACGATGAAAAAAACTCAAGTACTGGCACTGCTGATCTTCCTTTGTTTTCAAGGAAGCGGACAAAGTGTTGATTATTTCGCTGAACTAAATCAGCCCGTGCTATGGGGAGATGCGCGCTACAACAGTCTTTCTGGTGCAATGACAGCCATGAGCGGATCCTTTACTGCGCTTGCCGAAAATCCAGCTGGAGCGGGTCTTTACCGCCAAGCGGCCTTCGGAAGCGATCTTTCCGGCTACAGCACCACTACCTTCAAAAACAGCAATCAATTCCCCACAGGAAACGCATTGACTTTAAATGTAGCCAACTTAGGATATGTTGGTGCAGAACCAGAAACTGGATGGAACGTCTTCTTTACCTACAACTCCGACGACCTGTTCCGTCAAAATTTACGCTACAGCCAGAATGGCGGCGGCAGCATACAACAACAATGGATTGAAAACAGCCATTATATCGTCCCAGACGATCTGCCTTGGGTCGGGCCGTACGAAGACATGTTGTACCAAAGCTATGCATCAGACCGCAATGACACGACAGGTCAATACTACAGCACCGCAAATCTAAATAACACCGATTTCGTTCACGACCTTCATAGAACAGGCATGAAAAATCAGTGGACTTTAGGTTTTGGAGCAGCAGTAAACAAGCAACTTTATTACGGTGCTTCTATTAAAATCGTGCACTCGTATGAAAAGGTAACAGTAGCGCACGAAGAGAGTTACAGCGAAACAACGGACCTCACTTCTTTTGATGTTTTGGACTATTGGGACAATAGCGGCTTAGGAATTGCTGCAAATGCTGGACTTCTTTACCGCCCTACTCAAGCGCTTCGCTTTGGGCTGGCTGTCGACCTGCCGCAAGTGTACAGTTTTACTCAAAATTGGGATACAGAAATGATTGCATACCGCTCTTCTGTTAACCAAATTATTACGCAAGCAGAAGGTTATGGACTCCTCTACCAATGGAGCATGATGACCGCACCTAAAATTAAATCGGGGCTTACATTGGTCGGTGGCCGATTAGGTCTAATCACTCTAAGTCACACTTTCATACCGCATAGATTTGCGACAGCTTTGAGCAAAGAAGAGCGCTATCTAAATTCGATTGTTGACGAAGAATTAATTGACCAACACACGCTAGCCGCAGGTGCAGAATTGCGATTAGGCCCCATCACCCTGCGCGGTGGCAGCGGCTATACCAACGCCTTTCAACAAGGGCGTGCTGCGCGGTGGCGGCGCAGTTTAGGCATTTCTTTACAAAGTGAGGGTAATACCTTCTTTATGAGCTGGAGTCAACTCCGCCAATCCACTCAATACTTTCCGTTCAGCGCTGCATACACAGAAGCATTGGCTATTACAAGACAACGCTCCATACTTTCCATCGGTTCGACCTGGAAATTCTAAGGCATTTTGCATCTTTTAACGTAATTTGCAGAGGCCACAGATAAAGTGGTCGAATTCATTTAAACATACCATCGGATGAGCCATTCATTTCGTCATGCCCAGTCAGCAGTAGTCTTTTTATTAGCACTGCTTTTCACCCTACCAGCACATGCGCAACGCAAAAGCAAAGAGGATCAACCCGTGTGGGCAAAAACGAGCCTAAGCGCATTTAAATTTCGCAATGTTGGACCAGCAACTACCTCAGGACGAATCGCTGATTTAGCGGTAGATACTCAAAATCCTGGGACCATGTACCTGGCATTGGCTTCCTCTGGCGTTTGGAAAACTACAAACAACGGGACCACATTTGAACCCATTTTCGATAGCGAAGGAAGTTACAGCACGGGATGTATAGCCATTGACCCAAACAATTCTAATGTGATTTGGGTGGGTACTGGTGAGAATAACAACCAGCGTTCAGTCGCATACGGCGATGGGCTTTATGTCAGTCGTGATGCTGGCAAGAGTTGGACTAAAAGCGGTTTAGAATCTAGCGAACACATTGGTATGATCGCTATAGACCCAACGGATGGAAATCATATTTACGTAGCAGCCTACGGTCCTCTTTGGTCTGCTGGCGGAGAACGAGGCATTTATGAGTCAAAGAACGGCGGTCAAACTTGGACGCGTATTCTATTTGTAGACGACCATACAGGTTTTAACGAAGTACACATGGACCCTCGCGATCCACAAATACTCTATGCTACGGCACACCAGCGTAGAAGACACGTTTATACCCACCTCAGCGGTGGACCGAACAGCGCCATGTATAAAAGTACAGACGGCGGAGCGCATTGGAATAAGCTAAGTAATGGGTTTCCAGGCGGTAATGTTGGAAGAATTGGTATGGACATTTCACCAGCAAACCCAGATGTGCTTTATGCTACAGTTGAAGGTCACGGCACCTTTGCCTCTACCGATCGTGGAGAAAGCTGGAACAAGCGCTCCGGGCATGAAACATCTGGCAACTACTACGTTGAGTTTGTATGTCACCCGACCGATGTCAACACCGTTTACAGCATGGACACTTATGCGCACGTTAGTACAGATGGCGGAAAGACTTTTAACAACATACCAAAACGATTCAAGCACGTAGATAATCACTGCTTGTGGATTGACCCTGAGAATACAAACCACATGTACATTGGTACTGATGGTGGACTTTACGAAACTTGGGACGGTATGTCGAGCTGGAACTGGAAAGCGAATTTACCAACGATTCAATTTTACCGTGTGGCTGTTGACAATGACTGGCCCTTTTACAACATTTACGGAGGAACTCAAGACAACAACAGTTTAGGTGGTCCCTCGCAAACCATCAACCAACGAGGCATTATCAATAGTGACTGGTTCGTAACCAACGGCGGTGATGGTTTTGAAAGCGCTACCGATCCTGACGACGGAAATATAGTTTATGCTCAAGCCCAGTATGGCTGGTTAGTTCGCTTTAACAAACAGACTGGAGAAAAAACTCCTATTCAGCCCCAACCGCGTTACAAGGAGGCGCCGTACCGCTGGAATTGGGACGCACCACTAGTTGCGAGTAAGCATCAGAAAAAAACTTTGTATTTCGCGGCAAATAAAGTCTTTAAGAGCACCGATCGCGGTGACAGCTGGACAACTATCAGCGGTGATCTCAGCAGGCAATTGGACCGCAACACATTGCCCATCATGGATCGTTATTGGGGACCAGAAGCGATCGCATTACACAAAAGCACTTCTATTTACGGAAATATCGTCACACTCCGTGAAAGTCCTTTAGACGAAGGGCACCTTTGGGTGGGAACGGACGACGGTCTCGTATGGAAATCTGAAGACGATGGAAAAAGCTGGAATAGTATAAAAACGATCACAGGTTTACCAAAAACGCAAGTTGGATCACTGAATTTACCTTTAGTCTATGTCCAGGATCTCATGCCCTCGCAACACGATAAAAAAGTGATTTATGCGGCATTTAACAATCATAAAAACGGGGATTTCAAGCCCTATCTTTTCAAGAGTACGGACGGCGGAAAAAGCTGGGATGACATTGCAAAAGACTTGCCAGAGCGCGGCAGCGTGTATAGCATCGCTGAAGACCATATTAACCCGAACTTACTATTCGTAGGAACGGAATTTGGGGTGTTTTTCACTCTAGATGGAGGTGAAAATTGGGCAGCTCTCAAAAGCGGACTACCAACAATCGCAGTACGCGACATCGCGATACAAGAGCGTGAAAACGATT
>CATAQZ010000206.1 GCA_949487015.1 Flavobacteriales bacterium UBA4585 | reverse complement strand
TTATGAAGACCGATTGCACTTGGGGCTTGCTCTTGCCATATTAATTCAATTTTTGCTTTCGGCAAATCCACATCACTTAAGTAGCCGATGAGCGCATTTTGAATGAATTGAGTTGATTCCAACCTTTTAGCATGCAGTTTTGTACCTGCAGTTCTTAAGGAACCTTCAAGCTTGATTTGTTCGGTTTTCAATGCTTTTAATAATGAATCTTTATCCTTAATAGATTTGATCTGAGCACCCAGCGAATCAAATTTAATGACCAAAGCTTCCGCATCTAAAACGCGGTGTTTTCGTATTAAACCGTCTATTTGATGTTTTCGATCGATCAATGCATCCACATCTACGGTAAGCTCAGCCGCTGCTATGCGATCCATAATTTCACGTTCTATAGATTGTGTCTGTGAGATGATTTCGAGTAATTTCTCTAAAAGCGATTCTGTCGTCGCGTCTTTTGTCGCGAGCCTAGCAAGTTTAGACTCGACGGTAAACAACTGATCTAAAAGGCTTGATTGACCGCCGATAAGTGCAGCTAATTCATTGTATTGCTCGTTGAAATCACTTGCATTTTTATTTAACCGTACCAGCTCATCAATTTCCTCATATTCGCCCGGTTTAACATTTGCCTTATCTAGCTCATGGTACAGAAACTCGAGGTAATCCAAATCACTGGAGTCGGATTGTTCAATAAGCACTTTTTGCTCTAGAAGAACAGCCTTTAGAGCAGTATAAATCCGGATGTACTCTTCACGCTCACTCTCTGCAGCTACAAAGGAATCAATCAATTCAATTTGTTTGGCAACATCAGTAAGTAAACCACTATCACTCTGGCTATTGATGTCAATAAACTGGCCTGCGAAATAGGCTAAATCACTGCTTTTTACAGGCGTATCATTAATAAAAGCTCTTGATTTACCGTTAGGCAATAGTTCTCGACGGAACACACTATGTGTATCATAATCGATATCCCTTGATTGAAATTCCGCTTTTAGGTGCTTCGGTAATGCCAATTCTAGTTCAACTATAGCCTTAGCGCTTTTGTCTTTAAGCACAGCCTTGGCAGAAAGCCTTTGTCCTAATGCAGCTCCAAGAGCTCCAAGTAAAATACTTTTTCCTGCACCTGTCTCACCCGTCATTGCTGTCATCCCAGCAAGAATGGGTAAATCCAACTGATCAATCAATATGAAGTTTTGTATTCTGAGTCGCTTTAGCATCACTTACCTCCTAATTCACTGTAGCTACTAGCGTGAGTCCGGTCTAACTCTTCTAAAGTAGTCTGTAGCGATTTCGTATCTACGCCAAGCGCAGAAGCTTCTGAAAAAAGCGATAAAATCTCCGTATTCTTTGCATCAAAGAATAGGTTGAGCAAATAGCTATTCGGACGCTTTTGATTGGGGTCTTCTAATGCTTTCAAACTAGTAGCAATCGTCTCTAACGATTGTTTATGATTTTCGGCCAAATACATCAAATCTAATCCCTGCCTGTGGTACATGTAGAGCGTGGTCTTCACCGGCTCAAAAACGGGACTCATTAGTGCATCAGTGATCCAGAATCTATTTTTAGTTCCATCAAAGCTTTTCCATCCACTTGCACCACCACTACTTTGCGCAGTCGTAACTATGTTCTGTGCTATAGCAAATTCAGCATCTCCACCGTTTGCCTTAAATGTGCATCGATCTAAACCGATGATAGTATATGCATAGAAAGCCAAGATGGAGCTGAGATTTGTAGTATAGGTGTTCTGTTGAAAGTCTATGGGTTCGTTTTCCTGGTAACTAAAGACGACGTCTTTATCTAGCACTTTAAATACAGGAGAATTGTAATTGCTATTGTAAATGGGCCTCGAATACTGCACTTGCATTGTTGCATCAAACCTGTTTCCACTTAGACTATTAACAGTCATAATATAGTTGCATTCAATACGCTCTTCGTCGCTGTATTTATGATCTGTAAAGGCATAACCATTTAGAAAATTTTCCATGGACGTCTCAAGAGTCCGAAAAATATCCTTGTTTGTCGCTTGTACTTCTGGACTTAGTACTTTGACTGTAGCACGTAATTCTTGCGCACCGCTATTAAGAGCTATTAAAGTAAAAAGGACAAGGGTGAAGATGCTCTTTTTCATACCCATTCAAATTTATTGAGTAACGCGTTGAGCAGTTGTTGACCTAATATACTCTTATCAACTAAAGGAAAGGATTCTTGTGCGCCGTCCTTGTAAAATACATCGACAGCATTAGTGTTTGATTCGAAGCCAGTGGAGGAACTCAATGTGTTTAACACAATCGCATCAGCATTTTTCTTCACCAATTTTTCTTTCGCATACCCCACACCATCATTAGTTTCCAGAGCAAAACCAACCAATTTTTGATCTATGCTCTTCGCCTTTCCTAAGGTCGCTAGAATATCTGGAGTCTCTTCAAGGTCAATACTCATAGTCCCTTTCATCGAAGTCTTCTTTAGTTTTTTGTCCGCGGTAGTCTTTGGAACGAAATCGCTCACGGCTGCCGTACATATGGTTAAAACGGAAGAAGGGTAATAATCTTGCATGGTTGTTAACATCTCTTTTGCGCTAACAACGCGAACAACATTAAGTCCATTTAATTCCAAAGGATAATGTGTGGGACCTAGAACTAGAGTGACCGATGCACCTAAAGAACGGGCTGCATTAGCTAAAGCGACGCCCATTTGACCAGTGCTATTGTTACCTAAATACCGTACTGGATCGATGTGCTCGTGAGTAGGACCAGCATTAATGAGGACATTTTCGCCGTGTAATGGAAGCTGTTTTAAAAGGTGCGCTGAAATAAATTGACAAATTGCATCTGGCTCCGCCATTCGCCCCTGTCCTATCAGTCCACTGGCTAATTCACCATGCTCCGCAGGAATAACTATAACATCCCGTGCCTCTAGTTCTTTAAGATTGACTCGAGTAGCTTCATTTTTATACATGTCCAAATCCATCGCCGGGGCTACATAAACGGGACATTTTGCACTCATGTAAACCGCTGACAACAAATCGTCACAAGCGCCTGTGACCAGTTTTGAAAGTGTATTGCTTGAAGCAGGTGCTATAATCATGAGATCGGCCCATAAGCCAAGGTCTACATGATTGTTCCATACCCCTTGTTTCGCTTCTTCTTCATGAAGAAACGTACTGTATACAGGTCGCGTACTAAGGGTTGAAAGCGTTAATGGGGTGATGAAGTCCTTTGCTGCAGTGGTCATCACTACCTGGACTTCAGCACCCCATTTTATGAGTTCACGAACTAAAAAGGCGCTTTTGTAGGCTGCAATACTGCCGGATACTCCAAGCAGCACCTTTCGCTGGTACAAAGGCCCCATTTCCACGTTCTATTTCTCTTCTTCGTTCTCTTTGCGGTAGTAGATACGATCTTCTAACCACTCTTGAAGGGCCATAGCAGTTGGCTTCGGCAAACTCTCGTAGAATTTACTCACTTCAATTTGCTCCTTGTTTTCAAAAATCTCTTCTAAAGATTCTGTTGAAGAAGCAAACTCCTGAAGTTTTGCATGCAACTCTTCACGAGTAATGTCATTGATTTGTTCTGCACGTTTTGAGATAATAGTCAACGCTTCGTAGATATTGTCCGTAGGTGCATCAATTGCATTGGTGTTGTGCGTGCGGGTATTTTTGTCCGCTTGCATTTTTTTATAATCCATAGGAAATCAGGAATTTAATGTATCAATTTACGTAAATCTTCGAGGCGATCGCTATTTGGGAACGCTTCTTCAAAATCATTTAATGCAGTCTTCGCTTCTGTAAAACGTTCGTTTTGAAGTGATTCTAAACTATTATTTGCCAATTTAAAAGCAGATAACGTTTTATAATACAACGCGTCTTCGCGGTAGGGCGTGTCAGGATATTCACTTACTGTCGTTGTGAACGCTGTCATCGCAGCTTTGTATTGTCGAGTTTTGAAATATTGATATGCTATTTCATAACTTTTAAGTTCCAACTTACTTCTTAGCTCTTCCATGAAGCCATTACAATCCTCCAGCTTCTCAGAATTTGGATGCGTATTAATGTACAACTGTATTTCATTAATGGCTTTGAACGTGTATGCCTGGTCGAGACTGTGTTTTGGTGCCTCTAAATAGTAGCAAAATGCGGTGAGATATGCCGCCTCGTCTGCTTGATCATTCTGAGGGAATGTCTTGTAAAAGTTCTTGAAATGGTACCCCGCTAGGATATAGTTCTTCTGTAAATACAGCGTATGTGCATAATAGAAATAGACTTCCTGTGCTTTATGAGTTCCTCGGTACAATGAGATAAGTTCATCAAAGATTGGATAAGCCTTGTTATACTCCCCTGCATCGTAATATTCTACGGCTTTGGAGAATTTATAATCAAGGTCTTTGCTCTTAAGAACCTCCTGGTATTCGCCACAATTTGTTAAAAACAGGGCGAAGAGTACGTATGTAGCTAGTCTAATTAATTTCATGAACGGGCAAAGATACGATTTTTAGTGAAGCTTTAGGGCGGAAATATCGTCCAAAGCCCTACCTTTTTTAGCATTGTCTAAAATACACTCAATCAACCCTTCGGCGTAGTCCGGCCAAGGTCTTTTAACAAAATTTTCTATTTGAAAAAACACCTCGAATATTGGGAGAGCACTTTCGTCCAATTGTTTAAAAACTAAAGCGCCCTCTCTCTCTGCACAAATTGCATTAGCGGCCTGTTCATATTGTCCAATTATGGGTGTAATCAACAATTTCTTACCTAAATACATGGCTTCAGCAGGGCCTTCAAAACCCGCACTACAAATGACACCTCTGGAATCACATATAGAGTTTATAAAGCGCTCATTATCAACTGGTAGAAATTTGCAATTTAAAGTGCTATCAAAGTCTTTTTCTTTGATAAAAACTGTAAACGACTCTGTGGGAAATCTTTTAAACCATTGCGCCAAGGTCGCAGCATTGTATGCAGGTAGATATACTGTATAATGTCCTCCATGTGCAGGCGTTAGCTTACGAACATCGCTTCTTATAATGGGTGGTAAAATAAACGTATCATAAGCATTAAAATGAAAGCCTATTTTATAATGACTCGGTGACATGTGTCTCAAAATGAGTTCCCAATGCCATACACGAGGCTCCGGTCGCGGTGTTAACTTTGACCAATATGCGGCTTGGTGACTTAATTGTAAACTCTTTACCCCACGCAAAAGACAAGCATAGGAAGTAATGGCCTCAAAGTCTATGATCACCACATCATATTCTTTCACTGGGAGTGATAAAACGTCTTTTAAAAACCGTAAGGGTCTATTAGAGAAGAAGCTCTTTAAATAGCTAACCCCACCACTTGTATTATATTTCATGGTAAGGCCAAACTTTTTGAATCGTACAGGAAAACCAAGATGAATCTGGCTTTGAGTTCCAGCAACTAAAACGTCTATTTCACATCTTTGAGAAATAAGCGGTACAAGCTCCCTTGCGCGAGCCACATGACCATTACCCGTGCCTTGCAGCGCATATAAAACTTTCATGAACTAGACAGCTTTGATAAGTTCTTCCAATAAATCATTATCGAATGGATCGTCTTCTGTATCGTCGAAGCTAATGGTTTTACTCTGCGGAAAAGTGAACATTTGCCATTTTTTATCCATGTATTCAAGCGATGTAAGATTTTCGACCCAATCGCCACTATTCAT
>CATAQZ010000205.1 GCA_949487015.1 Flavobacteriales bacterium UBA4585 | reverse complement strand
TACGTTGAGTTCTCTAACGGAACCTCATCAAACGATACTTCAGGTACAGTGACCTTCACTGCAAACAACGCTGGCGAAACAGTAACTGTTATAGCGTTCGGACCGTGTTCTTCTGATACTGCTACGTTCACATTCGATGTGAACCAGATCAGTGTAGATGAAGACTTCCTGAACGGAACATTGAGTATTTACCCGAATCCAACGCGCGGTCTGTTCAACGTAGAATTTGCAACTGCATCTGCTACGAATGTTGAAATCAGCATCGTGAATATGGTAGGACAGGTGATCTCTAATGAGGTAGTTACTGTTAACGGACTATACAACAACCAATTCGATCTCAGCGATGAGTCGGCTGGTGTGTACTTCATCAAGTTTACAACTGACGAAGGAGTTCTTACAGAACGTATCACAGTAGAGTAGTTTACATAGCTATAAGCGATACCTTTAAACCCCGGCCTTTAGGCCGGGGTTTTTTTATTTGGAGTATGTTTGAAAAAGATCAGATTGTAAAGTTTAAAGACGCTGGAGGAACCGCAAAAGTGAGTCGAATTGATGGAGACACCATCTATGTGATCGATGACTTTGGATTCGAAAATGCGCATCAAGCTCATGAACTTTTACCAATAGTACAGTGGCAAGTGGGAGCAGTTGAGCATAAGGATAAGCGAAGAGAAAAATCAGCGCCGGCGGCACAACAAATAGACCGTCTATCTGTGGACTTGCACTCTCACGAACTATTGGGGTCAACAAACGGAATGACTCGATATGAAATTTTAAACTATCAATTAGACAAGGCGAGTGCCACTGTTCGCGAAGCGCGCAGACGTGGTATTGCTAAAGTATTGATTATTCACGGAAAAGGCTCTGGTCGTTTACAAGGAGAGATTCATGAGCTGCTTAGGAAGATGGGAGGCTGCGAGTTTTATTTCGCAGATTTCAGTGAAGGTGGATATGGTGCAACTGAAGTTCGTATTGTGAATCGTCTGCAGTAACTTTGAACCCGTTCTTTACATTTTAAGTTTAAACATTAGACGAGCCTTATCGCTTCGCAAGAAGAGGAAAGTCCGGACAGTATAGGGTAGTATGCTTCCTAACAGGAAGGCCATGCATCGCGTGGACAGCAAGTGCAACAGAAAGTAAACCGCCTTCGGGTAAGGGTGAAAGGGTGGGGTAAGAGCCCACCGCGATTCAGGTGACTGAATTGGCGAGGTAAACCTCATACGTTGAAATGTCATGTATATCGTGTTCCGCAAGGACCAGGCGACCCGCTTGGAGTTTACTGCACGAGGGGTAGGCAGATGGAGCGTATTCGTGAGGATACGCCTAGATAAATGATAAGGACCCGCAAGGGGACAGAATCCGGCTTATATCGTCTAAGGTTTGAACTTGAAGTAAAGTTGCGCGTTATAAAGAGAACTTTAGTAAAACGGCTTTGGGATTTAGACAAAAGATTACTCCTGGATTCATTCAAAAATGGGTACAGGTTTTTAAAGAAAATGGTTTTAAAGCTGGCTTAAAGATGCTAGGATGGCGTGCGGTGATCGCGATATTCGTTTTTTACCTGATTCGTGATGGTTTTCTGTATATACTTCTACCTTACTTTATAGCTAAAGGATATTTTGGATTTTAAGTATAAAAAAACCGGCCCAAAAGGCCGGTTTTTTTTATAAGTAAGTCCTACGACTTAATGACCTAGAGCACTGAGATATCGCTCACTCTCTAGCGCAGCCATACACCCTGTTCCCGCTGCGGTAATTGCCTGGCGGTAAATTTTATCCTGGGCATCTCCAGAACAGAATACGCCTGGAAGATTCGTCTCAGTTGAGTCCGGTTTGGTATGAATATATCCGGTCTCGTCCATATCAATTTGACCTTTGAAAATATCTGTATTGGGTTTGTGACCGATAGCAACGAAGAAACCTGTTGCAGCGATACTGTGCTCGTCACCAGTCTTGTTGTTTTTTACTCGAACACCGGTGAGTCCTTTGTCATCACCTTCAAGATCGACTGTTTCTGTGTTCCAAAGTACTTCGATATTTGGGGTAGCCATCACACGGTTTTGCATGGCTTTTGAAGCACGCATACTGTCCTTACGTACAAGCATGGTGACTTTAGGGCAGAGTTTAGCTAAGTAAGTTGCCTCCTCAGCAGCAGTATCTCCAGCTCCTACGACAACAACCTCTTGACCTTTGTAGAAGAATCCATCACAAACTGCACAGGCACTGACACCAAAGCCCATGTACTTTTCTTCAGCAGGAAGGCCCAGATATTTCGCCGAAGCTCCTGTTGATATGATTATAGTTCTCGCTTGCACTTGAAGACTATCGTCAATGGTCAAAGTATGATAACCGCCTAACTCAGTAGCCAATTCCGTTTTAGTGACCAATCCAAAGCGTACCTCAGTTCCGAATCGCTCTGCTTGATTTTTTAAATCTTCCATCATTGCGTTTCCGTCAGTTCCTTGAGGATAGCCCGGGAAGTTATCTACTTCAGTGGTTGTAGTCAATTGTCCACCCGGTTGAAGACCCATGTACATGATGGGATTTAAATCTGCACGAGCGGCGTATATTGCGGCCGTGTATCCAGCAGGGCCTGAACCAATGATGATACAATCGTGTTGTTCCATTATTTCTGTGTTTAGAATCCCAAATGTAGGGTGAATTGGTCCAATTTTTTATCACCGGACCCTATGCATGGATAGAGTTTTTTAATGAGTTATAAACGATGATGAAAATTAAACTTTTTGCGGTGCTTGGTGCCGTATTTATGGCGGTAAGTTGTACGCCGACTAAAGTGGTTGTTCCTTTAAATGAAGGCCAATGGCAAATAGGCGTGACGCAAGGTCGTCCTCAAATTAATGAAGGATATCTACCGGTAATTGGCGCCTATGCGGCAAAAGGAGTTTCTTCGACTAAAACGAATTATGGCGGTATTCAATTTTCTAGCCTGCTTTTGGGCGCGGTCCAATTAGAAGCCGGTCAAGTTGCAACTTTAATCCCGCAACAAGGGATTAAGCCTGGCGTTTCGTGGAGCT
>CATAQZ010000204.1 GCA_949487015.1 Flavobacteriales bacterium UBA4585 | reverse complement strand
TTAAAGGAGAGCAAACAACGGATCTATACGGCTATTAAAAACACCCAGTTTCATTGGCCAGGCCAACGCATCACCATTAATCTCGCACCTACGACGACGCGAAAATTTGGTACACTGCTTGAATTGCCTATTGCTTTGGGTGTTTTGGCTGCAAGTGGGCAGTTCCCCACGGACCGTTTAGAAGCGTATCTCATAGTAGGGACCTTGGGTTTGGATGGAGGCGTTGTACCCGTAGAACAGCCCTATCAATTGCTTGAGTTGGCAAAAAGATTGGGTAAAAAGGGCGTTGTTTTAAACACGTACAGTGCGCAGCACACCTACCTAAACGAGCGCCAACACCCTGCGCTGTGCGTGGTCCGTTCTTTGAAAGAGGCCGTTTCCTTTTTTCAGACCGGACAGCTTCCAGCAGCGGCTAACGCCGCGCTCCGGCCACCTCAACCTCAGTCAGCGCAGTGGAGTCAGCAGCGTGCTGCCTTTGGTTGTTTTTCAGAGGTGGCCGGCCAGCGCCCGCTAAAGCGGGCGCTGGAAGTAGCTGCCGCAGGCGGACATCATGCGTTAATAGTGGGGCCTCCAGGAGTGGGAAAAACGATGCTTTGTGAACGTCTACCTTCTATTTTGCCTCCGATCACCCCCTGTGATCTACCGTGGCTCAATGGCATTCATTCTTCGGGTACTAGCGAAGAACAAAGTTCGGTATTCCAAAATCTACGCCCTTTTGTGAAACGCAGCCCACCATTAACTAAACGCCAGTTTTTAGGCTCATTACCTGATATTACTTTAAAGGTGATGCAGCAATTTCGAAACGGGAGACTTCCATTTGACCCTCCTATTGCAATACCTAGAGTGCTAGGGGATCTTCTGGCCTCATTAGGCGGTTTGTATCTAGTAGATGAATTGCATACGACCAGTGCGCGTATTCGGGATATGTTGCTTCAGCCCATGAATGATTATGTGCATCAACTCATAGGAATAATGAATCCTTGCCATTGCGGGAATTTCGGACATCACGATCGGGAATGCAGGTGCACCGCTTCATCTTTATCGGGTTATCAAAGCATGCTGAGTGGTGCACTCATGGAGCGCTTTGATATTTACCTCTTCGTACCTTCTATGAGTTGGCAGGAGGATGAAGGCGTCGAAAGTTCAGAAGCAATTTACCGACGTGTTTACGAAGCCTGGATTATGCAGATTAAGAGACAGGGTAAGCAAAACGCCCAGTTATCTTTAAATGAATTAGAGGCATATTCGCAGATGACTAAAAGGGACTGGCGTGCCTTTTACAGAATGGCAGCAAAGCATAACGTATCGAATAGAGTGAGGCGGAGTTGGTTGGCACTATCTAGAACGTTGGCAGATTTAGATGAAGTAGAAGTAGTAGCGATGCATCACATCGTCGAGGGTTTGGCCCTTTTGAATCCGAATCGTAAAGAATACGGTCAAGATTTCGATGCTGTAAAAGGGCGGTCGTCTGTAGAAAAAGATCGTATGAAGAGACCTAGGGCTTAGCGTCTCCAGCTAGGATCTTTCGGGTCGGGTGCATTTTTCGTCCATTCAATAGGTCCATTACAGCCAAGTTCGACAACCATGGCATTAGGACTTCCAAACACACCGAGCATACTGCTTCGCCAGTCTCTGAATTCTTCCATATCAGTACTGTAACAACTTAGAGTGAGAAGGGCGATGTAGTTTTTCTCAATAATGATGATTCCAGGAGAGATGTGGTCGACCGTCCGGTAGTCACGACCTGGCGTGATTCTTTTTCCGCCTACAAATTCTTTGAACCAGAACTTCAGCGCATATTTCAATTCTTCTTCGTCCTCGTATGCATAGGTGCTTAAATGGTATTTTGGCTTCACACTATTGCCAAGTTCATTTAATTCTCTTTCTAATTGTTTGAGTTGGAAATACGAATGATGGATGAATTGGGTTTCTGGTAAAACACCGTAATCCGGTTCATTCCCGTTAAGCTCTTTGACTTTAAAGCGCTCTGATTGTTCCTCAAGAAATAATGCGGTACGCTGTTTCAATTCCTCCGCTTGCCCGTAGGA
>CATAQZ010000203.1 GCA_949487015.1 Flavobacteriales bacterium UBA4585 | reverse complement strand
TATATGGCAGCTCATCCAGACGATGAAAACACCCGATTGATCGCGTGGTTATCGAATGCGCTTGATGCGGAAACCACTTATTTATCGCTTACCCGAGGTTCTGGCGGACAGAATTTGATCGGCGACGAGCTTGGAGCGGAATTGGGCGTCATCCGTGAACATGAACTTCGTGCCGCACGTAGTGTCGACGGCGGGAACCAGCGATTCACCGATGCCTTAGACTTCGGATATTCAAAAAGTGTGGACGAGGTGTGGACGAAATGGGACCACGACGACCTCCAGCTGCAAGCTGTCCGAACCATACGTGAACTCAAGCCAGACTTTATTATCACACGTTTCCCTCCAGATGAGAGAGCAGGCCACGGCCACCATACGGCCTCAGCCGAGCTCGCTATGGAATGTGCTGAGCTGGCCTCGGACGAGAATTACGATACAGCCACAGCGGCTTGGTCGGGGCAGGGCGTTTGGGGGAATACCTCGATTTGGTGGGACGAAACCCTAAAGGACGACCCTGAGGCTGTATACCTTGATATGAGCGGGTTCGATCCACTGCTGGGCGATACCTATGGCGCCATAGGCGATGCGGCGCGTTCCAAGCACAAGTGCCAAGGATTTGGTGTTCCTATTAATCGCGGCCCACGTGAAGAGTACTTCAAAAAGCTTTGGGGCGGAGGCGATTTATCCTCTTACCTTATACCGGACCGCGGCGCAGATGCACAAAGTTTATTAGCTCAGGATGCGGCCTTCGCTCTTGAAATAGGGGACCAAAAGCAAGCCGTTGCCAAATGGGTAGAATTGGGCGCAGCATTGCTTGAGCAAACCAGCCCGCAATCTGATAAGTACCAACGCTGGCAAAACGTAATGCTCCATTTATTAGGGCTTTATGCTGAGGTATATACCTCGGAAAATCCATTGATGGAGAACACAGCTCACCAGGCTATGCTAAAAGTGCAAAGTATGAACCCTGAGGTAAATGTGGCTATTGCTGCGGTTATGACGGCTGGAAAAAACATGGGTTTGAATCCCGCTCAAGAAGTGAGTGATGAAGGCTTTGAGCTTGAGATTGATTTAATGTTGGGTAGGGAGCCGGCCACCGATGTGGTTAAGGTTCGCTTAGAGAGTGATGAATCCATTATTATGCTTCATTTATTGCCCGTTGCAAAGCTCGTTGATCGTGCCATAGGGGAATACCGAGAAGCCATAGCTATTGAACCGGTTGTTCACGCGAAGTTTGACCAAAGAGTGTATTGGAGTACTGGAAAAGGCGCTTCAATAGGGTACTCTATCCATACGAGTAAATCAGGTAAACAGCAATGGGCAGTTTTAGCCAAAAACCATGAGGGTATTATTGTTTGGCACGGTGTCAACAAAGAGATTGAACTTTCAAAAGGTTGGAATCATTTCACAGCGGAGGTGCCAAAATCAGTTGAGAAAGGAAAATTTACTTTACATATTGCTCCTCATTCTATGATAGAGGGCACGTCTTATTCTTTAACGTTGCTCAAAGAAGAGCATAAGATTTCCTATTCGCACATTGGTACGCATTACCGCTACATGGAGGCTTCAAGTACACTAGCCGTGCTGGATTTGAATAAGAAGCGTATTAAAGTAGGCTACATAGAAGGTG
>CATAQZ010000202.1 GCA_949487015.1 Flavobacteriales bacterium UBA4585 | reverse complement strand
GTAAAAGTGCCAACTTCTAAAAGGTATTTCGGGCGCTTCATCATCGAAAATTGTTTTAAAATCTGCCCTTGTACGTGACCGCTAAGCATCCGTGGCATGACTACTTTAACCCAGGTTTCACGCTCTAATTCATTCAAATATTCGGGTGCTTTGGTAGTGTGAGCACCGATGTATTCTTGAAGGTCGTCACTTAGGAACTCCATGAATTATTGTTTTTTATAAATCAGTTCAAACGCTTTATTAGGGACGAGATAGGCATTCGCTACATCTTGAAGCTGTTCGGCTGTAATGGCTTGTATTTTCGAGGCAACAGTCTCAAAATCGTTAACCCGGCCGAAGTGTAAAAGTGCGCGAGCCGCGCCAACGGCTGAATTGAGTCCATTGTCCTCGCTCATGGCCATTTGACCTAAAAATTGCTTTTTTGCCTTACTCATTTGCAAGGTACCCAACTTCGTATCTCGCAGTTTTGCTACTTCTTTTGCCACTAGTGCGGCAGCTTTCTCGGTTTGCTGTGGATCACACCCAAGGTAGATTCCCATCATCCCTACATCGCTGTAGAGGTTGAGGTAACTTTCAATGTTGTACGCAATGCCGTGCTTTTCTCTAATATTTAGTCCGAGTCTGCTGTTCATTGCAGGTCCGCCAAGTATGTTGTTTAGTAAAGACAGGCTTCGACGATCATGGCCGTGTATTCCACAGGTTCTCCAGCCCACCATGTAATGATCTTGAAATTGCGCAAGATTTTCTACTACACGATCGGGTTGGCCATCGCCTTCGAATGTGTTTTCCCAATTTGAGTCGGCAAACTGAAAGCCGGCAAAAAGTTCGGCTACTGTGCGCTCAACACGTTCGCTTCCAAAAGGCCCTACCACGGCTAACTTAATGCGATCCGCTGTGTAGGTGCGCGATTGAAACTCAAGAATATCTTCACGCGAGAGTCGATCTACACTTTCTGGAGTGCCTAAAATATTTCTACCCAGAGGGTCACCTCTGAAAATATGGTCTTCAAAATCATCGAAAATACTTTCTCCAGGTGAGTCTTTGTAACTGGAAATTTCATCCTTGATGACCTCTTTTTCCTTTTCCAATTCTTTTTCAGGGAAAGTACTGTTCGCAAGTACATCGTATAAGAGTTCCAGCGCTCTTCGAAAGTCGGTTTTTAAAAAACTAGCATGTATAATCGTCTCCTCTTTGGTGGTATATGCGTTGAGCTCTCCACCTACATCATCTAGTCGTGAAAGAATATGATATGCTTTGCGTTTTGAAGTCCCTTTGAAAAGATTGTGTTCGAGAAAATGCGCCAAACCTTGTTGGTGGTCCAATTCATCTCTAGCGCCTGCACGCACCGCCACTACAACGTGTGCAACGCTGCTGCGTTGCGCTTGAAAAGCACATTGTAGGCCGTTTTCAAGAGTGAAAATGCATTGTTTTGTCGTCATTATTTTTCGTCGATCACTTCAAGAATGGTTCTGAAGGCCAGTGCATGTGTACCCCAAGCATTTTCAGATTTCTTGCGCAGTTCGGGACCGTACATCTGCATGTATAGTTTAATGCTTTCAAGATCTGCTGCTCGGTACTGAATGCTGTAGCTTGGATTGTCTTGTTCCTGTTCAGGGAAGACTTGTGTAAAAAGATAATTTCTAAACATTCCCGTATCCATGACTTCGGGAATATGTTCTTTTACCATCCACTGCTTCCATTTTTCTTCGATAGAAGTATCGACTACAACGGTAACGTTATAAATGTGTTGACTCATAATGCTAATGTACGATACATGGTTCTAGCTTGGTCAAAATATAATCCGGCAGGGTAGTTTAATAAATAATCCTCTAAGGCGGATTGGGCCTCAGTTTCCTCAAGTTCGAATCTACACTTTGCAATGTAGAAGATTGCGTCTTCTTTCCACATGCCCTCTCCAGCGGCTTTTTGCACCAGGGAGAATTCTGCGAGCGCCGATTCCCATTGCGCAGATTCGACGTAAAGCTTACCGAGTTTTAAGCACACGTCGTCGTAAAGTTCATGCACGATCAGAGCATTTTTCAATGCCTTGTAACCGGCAATAGCTTTGGTTGTTTTTCCTTGCGCTTCCAGGAGCATGGGAACACGAATGAGACCTAGCCCTTCCATCAATGTGTCTTCGACGGAATTGGCACTAATCATCAAAGCGTTTTCTAAGGCGTCGTTAGCAATGGATTTACTAGTGCTCTGTAAAAGAACTTCTAGTTGCGTTTTTGCCCAAGGTATATCGCCGCCGTAAAAAGCACACATCGCTTTATTCAGTCGTGCAACATCTCCTTCGTCTGAATCTTCGAGTAACGTTTCGGCACGTGCAAACTCCATAAGGGCATCATCAAAGTATCCCATTCTAAGGTTTGCTTCACCTTGGCTAAGATGGGTTAATCCCCGTTGAAATTTTCTAGGGTAGCGCTCACGCAATTGGGCCAAAGTAGATTCATAAGACAACAACTGTTGCAGGCTGTCTTCGGTAGCGGTGGTGTATTCGAAGAGGAAGGTTGCACGGTAACGTTCCCATTCAAAACATGCGATGCAGGCACCTATTGGATAATCTTCAGACAACTCAAAAATGGCCGCATGATTCTTCGTTTTTTCATGACATTTTCCTAACTCAAGCAGGACGGTGTTCGTCCCACGCTGTTGCGACAAAGCAGTTTTTTGGGTCAATAAGAAATTGCCAATTTCTTCAGCTACGTCATCGGCATTAGCCTCACGAGCCTCTCGTAAGACTTGTAAAAACGGCTGAATGGAGGCGCTACCGTCATATCGAGATTGCATAAAAGAAAATGCGCGATCAAAACTTCCTTCTTGCCGTAGGACAAACAGCAAGAGTTGTGCTGTCAAAGGGTCAGGAGATTTTTTGATAGCATTGTATAATACTTTCTTTACAGCTGTATTATGTATGCCTTTAGGGTCGTCGCTTAGATTGTTTGCAATCCGAGCCTTAATACTCTTTAAGTAGCCACTGTTCTGTTGCGCTGCTAAGAGATAAGCTTCATATTGAGCCTCGTATTGTCCTAGTTCTGCATGCAATTGTCCTCTTTCAAACGCGGTACGAACATTTGGCTGGACAGCTTCTGCGATTTTGTAGAGCTCAATGGCTTCTTGGATGTAGTTGTATTTTACCAGTTGCTGGGCACTCGCTCGTGCAGAGAAAGGATTACTGCGAGTGAGATTCTCTAGGGTACTAAAATCTGGACCACGTCTCCCGAGGGTCTTACTGAAGTGCCAGTAATCTACATAATATGCAGGTTTAGATTGCCCATAGACTTTGCTTTGTTTTCGAGCCAGTTTAAATACTTTCCCGGTATCAGCTAGGATTAGATAAGCTTCTATAAGTTTTTGGTAGGCAGGCCCAACAGGATTTTCCGTATGCAGCTTTTCGAGACAAACGGCGGCAGCATCGAATTGGCGTTTGATCATTAAGCTATCGCAGACTGTCAGATCGTTTTGCCCTAGACTCACAAGGGGGATGAGAAAAATAAAAAGTAGTCTAACGAATCGCATCGGGCTCCAAGATAAAGCCTTTTAAGGAGTCCAATTTTAGCACCAAGGCATCGTATTCTCTAAGGCAGCTGAAACAACCACCATAGCTTTTATTCATTGTTCGGTCAAGATCGCGCAAGAGCATCGCCTCCTGATTGTAATACCCAATAGCAGTCGTACTATCGAGATGACCTTTGAGAACATCGTGTCTTAAGTTCGATAGCCGTTCGCGGTTCTTTTCGGGATTTAAATCTTTTGATGTTCGAACCCGATTTAAATACTTAGCACAGTTTTTCATAGACTCAAGCGGCCCTGTGTACACTGACTTTGGGACCTTAAGTCGTGCCATCTCATCCAATTGCTCCAAAAAGAAAATTTGGTGTGCCCCTAATACATCGGAAGCAGCGGCTACCTGCTCAACATCAGTACTGGCGATCACCTGTTCATGGCTTTTGGCCAAAACAATCATGGAATCCAAACGGCTGCCCATCTCGATTTGCCATGGCTCTTGTGTGCAACTCATCGCTAAGAAGCTTATTGTGCAGAACAAAAGCAGTTTTTGCATGGTCTAGGCGATTTTATCGAATCCGGTGTATGAAACGAGTGCTGCAGGAATTCGAATACCATCCTCTTGTTGGTGATTCTCTAAAAGTGCTGCCAACACACGCGGTAGGGCCATTGCAGATCCGTTGAGGGTATGACACAATTGACTCTTACCATCTTCATCTTTGAACCTCAATTTCAGACGGTTCGCTTGGAAGGTTTCAAAATTAGAAACACTACTCACTTCGAGCCAGCGCTCCTGTGCCGCACTGTATACTTCAAAATCATAGGTCAGCGCGGAGGTGAATCCAGCGTCGCCACCACAAAGGCGTAAAATTCTGTAAGGCAATTCAAGCTTATCGAGGAGTCCAGCAACATGGGCAACCATCTCATCAAGTAGAGTGTAACTCTGCTCTGGGTGGGTAATACTTACGATTTCTACTTTGTCAAACTGGTGTAAGCGATTCAATCCGCGGACATCCTTTCCGTAAGATCCTGCTTCACGTCTGAAGCATGGCGTGTAGCCCGTACTTTTTATTGGAAACTCTTTCGCGTTTACGATCTCATCACGAAACATATTTGTCACCGGTACTTCTGCTGTAGGAATTGCGTAGAGGCCGTCTAACGGCATTTCGTACATCTGTCCTTCCTTATCTGGGAGCTGACCTGTGCCGTACCCAGATGCCGCATTTACAAAGTGTGGTACTTGGTATTCCGTATAACCTGCCGCTCTGTTTTCGTCTAAAAAGAAGTTGATCATTGCACGTTGTAAACGAGCACCATGATTTTTATAAACGGGAAATCCAGCCCCTGTGATTTTCACGCCCAATTCAAAATCAATCAAATCGTACTGCTCTGCGAGATCCCAATGTGGTTTTGCACCATCGTGTAACGTAGGTACTGTTCCAACGCGCTTTACTTCTTCATTATCTTTTTCGTCGCGACCAGCTTTGACACTTTCATGCGGTACATTCGGTAAGCTTAGTAAAAGGTCATGCTCTTTAGTCGCAATCAATTGTACGCGATCATTGAGGTCTTTAATCGCCTCTTTCAGCGTACCGGTTTCCTGCTTTAATGCATTGGCTTCTTGCGCACGACCGCTCTTGAACAATTCCCCGATTTCTTTGGAGAGCCCGTTCAAGCGGTGCTGGTTTTCTTCCATTTCGTGACGGATGGCGCGACGGTTAGCGTCTAATTCGATCAGGGCATGCACGGTTTCGCTCGCATCGATACCGCGTTTTTTAAGACCTTCAATAATGGCCTCCGGCTCCTGTCTGATTCGCTGAATTTGCAGCATGATATTTTGAGTTTAGGCATCTACCGCTATCACGCGATCGATTTCCGGTACATATTTTTTTATTGTCGTCTCAATCCCCCCTTTAAGTGTAAAATCACTCACTTTACAGCCTACGCAGGCACCGTGAAATTTCACTTTTACCGTGGTTCCATCTACCCCTTCTAAAGAGACATCTCCTCCATCATTGGCGAGAAACGGTCTGACTTCGTCCAAGGCTTTTTCTATGCGTTCGTTTAGGTCACTCACGGTTGTGTATTTATTTTTTAGGTGAACAGCCGGCCATCGTTGTAATCCGAACTATTTCTGTTGGCGGTAAGTTCTCATTACGCTGTGCCACTTCTGCTACAATATTACGAGCGATTTCTTCAAAAGCCAACGGGATGCTTGTTCCTTCCTGTAATGCCGCAGGACGTCCTACATCACCGGCTTCTCTAATGCTTTGAATAAGCGGAAGTTCTCCTAGGAAAGGTACATCTAATTGGTTTGCGAGATCCTGAGCGCCTTCTTTTCCGAACAAATAGTATTTATTATCAGGCAATTCGGGCGGGGAGAAGTAACTCATGTTTTCAAGAATGCCCAGAACAGGAACATTGATCTGGTCCATTTGGAACATGGCAACCCCCTTTCTAGCGTCTGCAAGGGCCACTTTTTGTGGCGTGCTCACTACAACGGCCCCTGTGACCGGCATATTTTGAACCATACTTAGATGAATATCTCCAGTTCCGGGGGGCAGATCTATCAACAAAAAGTCCAATTCATTCCAATGCGTGTCGTGGATCATTTGCGTCAAGGCTTTCGTGGCCATGGGGCCTCTCCAGACAACGGCTTGATCTGTATTAGCAAAGAACCCGATGGACATGATTTTAATTCCGTAGGCCTCTACAGGGCCCATTTTTGACTTTCCGTCTACATGAACCGTCATTGGTTTTGCGTGTTGGACGTCGAACATTAATGGGGCTGATGGCCCGTAAATATCAGCATCGATCAACCCAACCTTAAATCCCATTTGTCGCAAGCTAATCGCTAGATTAGCGGTTACTGTGCTCTTTCCTACACCTCCTTTACCGGAGGCTATAGCAATAATGTTCTGAACACCAGGTATGGGTGCTCCTTTGATGACGTTTGCAGCGGTTTCTTTTGACTTTTCGCTAACACTTACATTTACAATCACCTTTGCCTTTTCAGCGACGTTATCGTGAATGGCTTTCATGATATCTACCTCGAGTTTCTTTTTCGCCTGAAGCGTAGGACTCATGCTTTCAGCATCCACAATCACTTCATCGCCGAAGATTTGAATATTTCGAACCAAATCTGCTGCGACAATATTGCTTTCAGTACTATTGCCTACACTTTCCAGCGCTTTTAGAATATCTCCTTTTTTCATCGAGGTAAGAATTGAGTTGCAAAAGTAATAACCACTAACTTCACACTACGTTCATTTCTATGGATTCTGACAATACATTGTTGATTACCGGTGCGACTGGCCAATTAGGCGCCTTTCTCCTAGCTGAACTACTGGGTTGGGGGCAAAGTCCTGCATATTCTGGTACAATTTTATGTGCAAAGCGTCCAACATCATCATTTAAGCAGCTTGAATGCGTGGCTGAATTTTACGTGCAGTCCCCAAAAGCATACTTTCAGCCTCACATTCACTTTATCGACTTAGACCTGGATTCAGGTGGAGACTCTGCAGATTGGCTCGAGGCGTATTGTGTTCAACAGCAACTGCCAAAGGTGCGTTCCGTGATCCATAGTGCTGCAGTAATTGATATTAATCAGTCGGCGATCGGCGGAAATAAGAATGAACGTATCACGGCGGAGATGCTTCACTTAGCGGAAGCGTTAAGAGTGGAACATTTTACACACATCTCAAGTGTAGCTGTAATGGGTGGAAATGCGCCGCTAGGCCAATTAGAGGTTTTAGAGCCGAAAGATTTTCAGCCTACTAAGAAAAAGGTAGGACTAGGATCATATGCGAAGAGTAAAATCTATTCAGAACTTCAGGTATGGCGGGCGCAACAGGAAGGTTTATCGACTACGGTGATACGTCCAGGTGTAATCTTAGGAATAGGACCTTTCCATCGAGCGCCTCAAGAACTGTGGAAGCGGCTATGGAAAGGAACGCTTCCCTTTGCTACTGACGGATGCTCGGGAGTGGTAGATGTACGTGATGTCGCTGCTATCGTCTATGCGGTTCATGAAACAAAGACAGAAGGTCCCGTAATTGCGGTGGCGGAACACCCTGCTTTTTATGAACTTTTGCAATGGATGCAGAAGGGCCTTGGTAAAACACGGAAAATTTCACTTTTACGCGCTACGCCTTGGTTAAACCGTATGCGAGCCGTTTCTTTTCTATCGAAAATCCCATGGGTGGGGAAGTACTTTACTGCCCAGATGCGTATAATGCTGTTTTCAAAGACACAATACAATGGGTCCACCGGTCATGCTTTTCTTAAAAATGGATATCGAAATATTGAGGACACCGCGTATGAGTTTGGCCTTTTCATGCGAAAGCAAGCGGAGCATTAGGCAAAAAAAAAGCCTGCTCAAATGAACAGGCTTTTGAATTCCGTTATGGTGTGCTTACGCGTTAGGTTCTATACTAACGTAAGACTTATTGTCTTTTTTCTTTCTAAAAACAACTTTACCATCAACCAAAGCAAATAACGTGTGGTCTTTACCGACACCTACGTTCTCACCTGGGTTGTGTTTCGTACCGCGCTGGCGAACGATAATGTTACCTGCGATTGCGTCTTGACCACCAAAGATTTTGATACCCAAGCGCTTACTTGCTGATTCGCGTCCGTTTTTCGAACTACCGACACCTTTCTTGTGAGCCATATCTTATTTATTTTTCTGCTTTTGCTTCTGTTTTCTTGGGAGCCGCTTTCTTTGGTGCTGCTTTTTTAGCTGCTGGCTTTTTAGCTGCTGGCTTTTTAGCTGCAGGTTTCTTAGCCGCTGCTTTTTTCGGCGCTGCTTCCTTTTCTTCAGTTGCTTTGGCTGCAGCTTTCTTCGCTGGAGCTTTGGCAGTGATTTTGTTAATAGTGATTGAAGTAAAAATTTGACGGTGACCGTTCAATTTTTGGTAACCTTTTCTACGCTTCTTTTTGAAGATTAGAACTTTGTCACCTTTTACTTCGCTGTTTACGGTAGCTTCAACTACTGCTCCGTCTATAACTGGGGCGCCAACTTTAACGTCACCTTTTTCTTCAATGAGAAGGACACGGTCGAATTTAACTTTCTTCCCTGCCTCAACATTCAAGCGGTTTACGTACAAGCGCTGGTCTTTCTCAACTTTATATTGAAGCCCTGCTATCTCTACAATTGCGTACATTATACTTGTTTTTAAGGGCTGCAAATATACAAGAAAGTCGTGATAAACAAAGTGTTAAAATAATCTGATGAGAAAAAATCTATCAGAACTTCATTAGGGCCGCGCAGCTTCGCCTCGTATATTTGGGCAAACATCCGAAAATTAACCTATTTCATGAAACGCCTATTATTATTGGGAGCCCTGTTTTTAGCAGGTGGAGCTCAGGCTCAGAATAACATCTCCTTTGAAGAGTATGACCTGGATAACGGTCTGCATGTCATACTACACGAAGATCACACGACCCCTATTGCAGCAGTAACTGTGCTGTACCACGTCGGTAGTAAAAATGAAAATCCGGAACGTACAGGTTTTGCCCACTTTTTCGAACACCTTCTTTTTGAAGGTTCAGAGAATATTAAACGAGGCGAATTCGATAGCTACGTTACAAATGCTGGAGGTGCACTGAATGCTAACACTTCACAAGACCGAACATTCTATTATGAATTGCTTCCATCGAATCAGATGGAATTGGGATTGTGGCTAGAAAGTGAGCGCATGATGCACGCTAATATTCAACAGATAGGTGTGGAAACGCAACGCGAAGTTGTTAAAGAAGAGAAACGTCAGCGTGTAGATAATCAGCCTTACGGATCCTGGTTAGAAAACATGATGAAGAACATGTACACTGAACATCCGTACAACTGGGTACCTATTGGATCTATGGATCATTTGAACGCGGCCCAATTGGACGAATTCATGAACTTCTACAAGAAATTCTACATTCCGAACAACGCGACTTTAAGTATCGCTGGAGATATTGATGTGGCAGCAACTAAGGAATTAGTCGAAGCTTATTTTGGAACTATTCCAGCAGGGACTCCGGTAGTTCAACCCACGGTAGAGGAGCCTGCTCTAGGCGGTGAGAAATCACTTACTGTATATGATAACATTCAATTGCCAGCAGTAATGATGGGCTATAGAATGCCACCGCAAACCTCCGATGATGCGTATGCCTTACAAATGGCATCAACAGTGCTTAGCGGCGGTCCATCCTCTAGAATGTACAAGCGTTTGGTAGATCAAGACCAAACTGCATTGCAGGTGTTTGCCTTCCCATTCACATTAGAGCAAGGAGGCGCATTCATCACATTCTCATTAGCTAATGCAGGTAAGGGGATTGATGATATGACCCCGGCTTTGGAAGAGGAGATTGCAAAACTCCAAACGGAATTAATTTCTGAGCGTGAGTTTGAGAAAATTCAGAACCAGATGGAAAGTGGCTTCATTCAAAGCAATTCTACGATGGCAGGTATCGCCGAATCGTTAGCGAATTATCACACGTATTATGGTGATGCAAATTTGATTAATACAGAATTGGCCCGTTACCAGAAAGTAACTAGAGAGGATATTCAGCGCGTGGCGCAAAAATACTTGGTTCAAGATAACCGAGTAGTATTGAAATACCTTCCTAAAAGTGAAGAACCACAAGCTACTAACGCACAATAAACCGCTACCATGAGAAAACTATTGTATTCTATTATCGGTCTATTTACTGCAGTAACATTAACTGCACAGGTAACTATTGACCGCACTACGGCCCCAGAGCCGGCCCCTGCACGTTCCATTGAATTGGGTTCTGCAGCGCAATTTGAATTGAAAAATGGATTGAAAGTATTTGTGGTAGAAAATCACAAGCTACCTCGAATTTCAATGTCATTGATTCTGGATAGAGATCCTATTGTTGAAGGCGCAAAAGCCGGATACGTGAGTATTGCTGGAGATATGATTGGTGCTGGAACAACCAGCAGAACAAAGGCGGTTTTAGATGAGGAAGTAGATTTTATGGGTGCCAATTTCGGGACTAGTGCTTCTTCTATTCGCGTCGGAGGTTTGAGTAAGTATACGGACCAATTAGTCGACATCCTTTCAGATGTTCTGTTGAATCCAACCTTTCCGCAAGAGGAATTTGATAAACTCAAGGCACAAATGCTTTCTGGATTGCAAGCAAATGCAGATGATCCAGATGCTATTTCAGGAAATTTACGCGGCGCGACGCTTTACGGACTGGAGCACCCTTTCGGTGAGGTGATGACAGAAGCATCAGTTGAAGCTATCACTGTTGAAGATTGCAAGTCTTATTTTGACACTTACTTCAGACCAAACATCGCCTACATGGTGATCATCGGTGATATCACAGCAAAAGATGCACAGAAGAAACTTAAAAAGGCATTAAAGAAGTGGGCACCTGCAGAGGTACCTCAGCACGAATACGCTAAAACTGATGTGCCTACTGCGCAACGAGTAGTAATGGTCGATAAGCCTAGTGCAGTACAATCTGTGGTTTGGCTGGGTAATGTTATTGATTTGCCACATGGACATCCAGATATCGAGCCGTTGCGTGTCGCTAACCAAATTTTAGGTGGAGGCATGTCGGGACGTTTATTTACGAATCTTCGTGAGGATAAAGCTTT
>CATAQZ010000201.1 GCA_949487015.1 Flavobacteriales bacterium UBA4585 | reverse complement strand
GTGGTGGCATTTGGACGGTTCGCAGGTTTGGTAGGTGCCTACAACGGTCTACGGGGCTGGGGTGAGAAATATGGACAATATGCGCTCAAGCCTGCACATGAGTGTCGTGATATGCAAGACATGTTTGACCAGCTCAAGGGAATTGATTGGCCGGCAGATCTGCGCATCCTTCTCACAGGGAAAGGACGCGTGGCAAGCGGTGCTGTGGAGACGCTTGTGGCTTCGGGTATTCCGCAAATTTCACCGGAAGAGATTGCCGGTTATGAGGGTTGTTTTTGGAGCCAATTGGACGTAGAACATTATTACAAGACCAACGACGGACGGCCTTTCGATCGCAAGGAACTCTTTGCGGATCCGAGCGGCTATGAAAGTGATTTTATGCGCTATGTGCCATTTGCCAAGCTGTATATCGCAGGGCATTATTATGATAGCCGGGCGCCTTTTATTTTCACTAGAGCGGATGCAAAGCTGCCAGATTTTGCCATTACCTATGTGGCGGATATCAGCTGCGATATAGACGGTCCGGTGGCTTCGACTTTACGAGCCTCGACCATTGCTGATCCATTTTATGGATACTTAGCCTCTGAGGAGAAAGAGGTACGGCATGATGATCCTGAGGCCATAGGGGTGATGGCAGTGGATAACCTGCCTTGTGAGCTGCCTAGAGATGCTTCGCTAAGTTTCGGTAATGAGCTGATGACCCATGTCATTCCAGCACTTTTTGACGGAGATAAAGACCATATACTGTACCAGGCAACGGAATGTGAAAACGGCTCGCTGGCAAAGGATTTTCAATACCTACAAACCTATATAGATAAGGCGTAATGGCTAAAAAAGCATTACACATTAGTAAAGGAGTAAAGGAAGCTCCATCTGTAAACCCGAGTTTGCAAACGGGGAAGAGGACTAGCCGCAACTCGACTGAATTAGTACAGGAAATTATTAAAGGTAATCGAACCGCTTTGGCACAAGGTATTACGATGATTGAAAGTAATACCGCAGCAGATCAGAATCATGCTCGTGCGCTTTTAAGTGAATTGATGCCTTACACAGGAAATAGTTTTCGCATAGGTGTAACAGGCGTCCCGGGCGTAGGTAAAAGTACCTTCCTTGAAGCTTATGGTAATGAACTGCTGAAGTCAGATGAAGACGCTAAAGTCGCAGTTCTCGCGGTAGACCCATCTTCTGAAATCAGTAAGGGTTCAATTTTAGGCGATAAAACACGTATGATGGAATTGGGTAGGCATGATCGTGCTTTCATTCGTCCTAGTGCCTCTGGTGGCAATCTAGGTGGTATTGCAAAAAAGACCAGGGAGGTGGTGTTACTTTGCGAGGCTGCTGGATATAATTATATATTTATTGAGACCGTTGGTGTGGGTCAGAGTGAAACGTTGGTTTCAAAACTGGTCGACTGTTTTCTCTTTTTAGCAATGCCTGGCACTGGCGATGAATTGCAAGGTTTGAAAAAAGGTATAATGGAAATGGCAGATATCATCGCTGTCAATAAAAGTGAGCCGCCAAACACTACTTCTGGGGAACGGAGTGCACTTTCGATTCGAAGTGCACTACAGCTCTTCTCAAGCAAAGAATTTGATTGGCATCCTCCGGTTCTACTTACGTCAGGGTTGACTGGGTTTGGCTTTAATGAATTAGACGCAGCGCTAGATCGTTATCAAAGGCACAGTAATGCGAAAGGTTGGTTCAAGAAAAAACGGAAAGACCAGCAGGCGTATTGGTTTGAAAATTCTATACGCGAAGGCGTTTTTGAGCTGCTGCAAGAAGATACAGATTGGCAAGAGCGTTACGAAAAGCTAAACAAGGCGGTAGCAGAAGGAAAGCTGAACCCTTTCGAGGCCAGTGCCGAAATGATTAAATCCTTAAAGGGTAAAGTCTAGAAATTACGCGCTGCTTCGTGCTTTAGCAGTAGAATAGCGGCTTTCGTTGGGAAAATATCTCCAGTCATCTCCAACTCAATCAACTTTCGACTTAAATCGCCTGCGGTTGCATCGGCACCTAACTCAACAGCAGTCTTATTGATTAACGAAACGACTTGACTTTTTGCGCTCACTACATGATTCCAGGCACTATCTGATACATAGACTTGTTGGGATATATTATAGTCGAACTCCTCTCGAACAGCACTAACGAGCGCTTTTCTATAGCTCACAACATCTAAGTTACCAGGCTTGACACGTAACACAAGGCGATTGGGGCTAATTCGTTCTAAAAGCACAGTAATTCGCTCGTAGGCTTGAAAACGCATGGGGAGCGCCTTTTTCTGTAAGTTCTTACGAAGGTAAAATTGGCGTCGTTTTTCTTCGTTGTCCACAAAGCTGGAGAGCAGTAAATAGGTGAGCAACAGCATTAAAGCCGCGGGAAATGTATACTTGAGGATTTCTATAAATGCTTCCATGAAAATGTCTTGAGGCATACAAATATCGTTATTTTTGCCACCTTATTATACTTTAATCATGGAATCACTTTCAAAAAGAGCACAAGAGATGGGGCTGCCCATGACCATTGAGATGGCTAAAAAGGCACGCGAGTTGAGCGCGACGGGTAAAAATGTCATTAGTCTTTCTCTTGGCGAGCCGGACTTTGATACACCAGACTTTATCAAAGAAGCAGCTGCTCAGGCGATGGTGGAAAATTATACCCACTATATGCCGGTTCCAGGCTTCCTCGATGTTCGTGAAAGTATTGCAGCAAAATTCAAACGCGACAATGGAATCGACTACACTGCGGATCAGATAGTGATCAGTACAGGGGCAAAGCAAAGTCTATTGAACATATTCTTAGCTTTAGTTAATCCGGGTGAGGAGGTTATTATTCCAGCACCGTATTGGGTGAGTTACATGGATCAGGCAAAGTATTGCGGCGCCGAAGTAAAAGTCCTTTCAACCACAATGGAAGGTGGATTTAAAATTACTGCAGACCAGTTAGAGAAAGCGATTACTCCTAAATCTAAAGTGCTTATTTTTTCTTCACCAAACAATCCTTGTGGCGCGATATACAGTAAAGAAGATTTAGCCGCGATTGCAGCGGTAGTAGCGAAGCATCCTAACCTGTATATAATCTCTGACGAGATTTATGAATTATTAAACTACGGAGAGGTAAAGCATGTCTCGATAGCTAGTTTCCCAGAGGTGTATAACCAAACCATTACCGTTAATGGTTTGTCAAAAGGATTTGCGATGACCGGTTGGCGCGTAGGTTACATTGGCGCACCTTCATGGATTGCCAAAGCATGTACAAAGTTTCAATCAAATTTCACCTCTGGAACAAATTCAATTGCACAGCGCGCATGTAAAACAGCGGTAGAGGCTGATACATCCTCTGTCAATTATATGATTGAGAAATTTGCGAGTCGTCGTGAGAAAATGGTGGGCTGGATAAAAGAGGTTCCGGGTTTCGAATTAGAGACGCCTCCGGGTGCTTTTTACGTTTTCCCGAGGATTACTTCGCTTTTAGGGAAAAAGTTTAATGGGCAAGTTTTAAAGAACTCCTTAGACGTAAGTATGTATCTTTTGGAAGAAGGCTTGGTTAGTACAGTTCCTGGAGATGCCTTCGGTTTACCAGGGTACATCAGGTTTTCTTATGCAGCAGCGGAAGCAGAGTTGGAAGAAGCAGTAAAGCGCGTGAAAGTTGCGGTGTCTAATTTAGAGGACTAGGTCCATTTACTTTGAAAATAGAAGTTTCGAACGGCGAGATATTAGATAAGGTTTCCATTTTAGAGATAAAATTGGATCGTATTACTGATGTTCAAAAGCTTAGTAACATTCAAAATGAATGGAATGCCCTGCAATACGCCGTGAAAATCATTACCGGTTTAGCGAATTCTAAAGATGAGTTTCACCAAGCCGTGAAGGCACTTAGGACTACTAATGAAGCGCTTTGGGATGTTGAAGACGCCTTACGGTCAAAAGAAAAGGCTAAAGATTTCGGAAATACCTTTATCAAATTGGCTCGAGAAGTATATGTTTTGAATGATCAACGTGCTGCCTTAAAGAGTACGATCAATAACCTTACAGGCTCCAATCTTCGAGAAGAAAAATCGTACGAAGGCTACTGAGGTAAAAGTCATTTAAAGTAATAGTCCTAACTTCGAATTAAGAGAAACAAAGAAATTGAGCCTAGAATCGAGACTTAATGCGCTAAGAGAGCGTATAAATATTAAGCTATACGACAGCCGTGAGTTTGTGCTGCGTATGCTTTCACGCGGAAGCGTGTTGGTGGCTCTTAC
>CATAQZ010000200.1 GCA_949487015.1 Flavobacteriales bacterium UBA4585 | reverse complement strand
TGCGGCAGTCCCCAGCGTTCACAAAGCGCTTGGCAGAGTTTAAAACCTACGCCGCACGCGGAGAGTTCTTTGTAGGGATACAGGCAGTCTGGTCTTTTCGGATCTAGCACCGCGTATGCTTTGGGCAAGGCTTCTTCCGGGCGGTGGTGGTCGCAGACAATCACATCTATGCCCAAGCTTCGTGCATGCGCAATCTGGTCAAAAGCTTTAATACCACAATCCAAAGCGATCAGCAGTGTGATCCCCAATTCAGCCGCAAGATTGATTCCATCGAAGGACAGTCCATAGCCTTCTTTGTACCGGTCGGGTATGTATGCTTCAATAGGAAATTTTCCTTCAAGAAAGTCGCACATTAAAGCCACTGATGTGGTGCCGTCCACATCGTAATCGCCATAAATCATGACGTATTCCTGTTTTAAACGCGCTTGTTCAATGCGTTCCACAGCGCGCTCCATATCCATCATGCGATAGGGGTTGTGCAGGTGGCTGAGGTTAGGCCTGAAGAAGGACTTTGCAGCTTCAAAAGAGTCTACTCCACGTGCTACGAGTAATGCGGCAAGCAAAGGGTCTTTTGTGACCGCTGCGGCGAGCATCTGAACCGTTCCAGCATTGGGCTGTGGTTTTTGACGCCACACCATTACTTTGTCTTTTTGATCAGCGAGGTTTGTAGTTCAACGCTGTATTTGTGTATGGTGGAGAACAGCTCCTTTAAGAAGGCATCGGAAAGACCGGCTTCACTGCCATTACTGTGTTCGCCAACGAGTTTCATCCAACGTTTCATATGGAAAATACTCATCCCTTCGCGATCTTTGATGTTGGCAATATCCTCGACGATATGCATACGTTTGCGAAGTACATCAACAATCTGTGCATCTAATTGGTCCAATTCTGAACGCAACTGCGCCAATTCCTCATTTGCAACAATAGGAACATCGTTGTGGAACTTCAATTCCTTCATCAGTTGCCCCACTGCCTCCGGACTGATCTGTTGCCGTGCATCACTCCATGCATCATCGGGACTAACATGACTTTCTATCATGAGACCGTCCATGCCTAAATCCATGGCTACCTGGCTGACCTCGCTTACAAGACCTCTGTCGCCTGCAATGTGGCTCGGGTCACAGATGATTTTAATTTCGGGTAAAAGCGCCCGAAGATCGAAACTGTGCTGCCAATCGGGCGCATTTCTATACATGCTTTTAGACGAAGAAAAGAATCCTCTATGTACCGCAGCAACATGACTAATCCCTAAATTCTGGAAGCGTTCTATTGCCCCTGCCCATAACCCGATCTCAGCATGAATAGGGTTTTTTACAAGCACAGGGATGTTTACGCCACGCAGTGCTTCTGCGATTTCTTGAACATAAAATGGATTTACAGTCGTACGCGCACCAATCCACAAAACATCCACACCCGCTTTCAAAGCGATTTCAACGTGTTGTGCATTTGCGACTTCGGTAGTAACCGGAGTATTTATGGCACGACCGGCATCAATCAACCATTGCATGGCTTCCGCACCAACGCCTTCAAAGCTTCCAGGTTTAGTTCTAGGCTTCCAGACCCCGCCGCGCAATAAACTTATAGGCGTTTGTGCTTTTAACTGCCTAGCCGTATCCAGCACTTGTTCCGGCGTTTCAACAGAACATGGCCCGGAAATGAGTAAAGGCGAATGGGTGGGTTGCTCCATCCAATTCGTAATAGATTGTATGCTGGCTTTTGTCATATGTTTATAACGCTAAACAGCGGTAGTTGTTGCAGAAATTAAGCGCCAATACAAAGGACCAATTCTCCTTTCAAGCCACCGCGCTCTTCTACTATTTCTAAAAGTTCAGCTGCTGTTCCCCGTAAGGTTTCTTCAAACTTTTTTGAAATCTCACGACTGATAGTTACTGGACGTTCACTTCCACAATATTCAACAATCTGACCTAAGGTCTTAATGATTTTGTGCGGGCTCTCATACAATACTACAGTTCGGTCTGAAGCAGCTATTTTTTCAAATTTAGTTTGTCTTCCTTTTTTCGGCGGTAAGAAGCCTTCAAAATAAAAGGTATCGCAAGGTAAACCGCTGCTTACTAATGCAGGGACAAATGCTGTTGCTCCAGGGAGCGTAAAGATTTCAATACCTGCGGCGGCGGCGGCACGGATCAATAAAAATCCAGGATCGCTAATGCCAGGGGTTCCGGCGTCGCTAACTAATGCAATGTTTGCGCCGCCTGCTAATTGGTCCACAAATCGGTCCGTGACCTTGTGTTCATTGTGCATGTGAAAGGACTGCTTCGGCGTCGAAATATCGTAATGACTGGTCAACTTCCCGGTCGTGCGTGTGTCTTCCGCTAAAATGAGGTCCGATGCTTTCAGCACCTTAATGGCACGAAACGTCATGTCCTCTAAATTACCCACCGGCGTGGGAACCACGTAAAGTATCCCGGCCATATTTAGTTAAATTTTGTGGAAACGGCAGTCATGAAACGCTCCGCCATCTCTTCTTGCTGGTCCCATTTGTATTCTGGCGCTACGTACGTTTCGATAAAGGCTGTTGCTTCATCGAGCGAGCTGAGGGTGTTTAATTGGCTTACGACTCTATTAAAATCTTCTTGATTGCCTTCAAAAAGTGCCTTTACAAATCCAATTCTATCGTTCAGTCCAAATTTCAAGACCTTTTGCGCAAAACGATCATTCAAACTTTTAGATGTGTCGCTTTGCAGCGCACGTTCTGAAAGTGTGGTTTTTTCTTCAGAAACAGCGCTTTCCTTTTGTGGCAATGGAGCCTCATCCAGCGGAAGCGCATCGGTATGCGTTATACCTGCTTCAGCATCTAGAGAGATGATTTCTTTTTGAGGAGTTGCCTCTTCATTAGGCGATTCTTTCACAACTAATTTGATGGCCTCTAAATCTTCTGGTTCTGCGGGTATATCAGGACTTAGATCAAGCTCGGGTTCTTCGCTTGCAGACGGAATTTCGAGTTGGACAGGTTCAGGATCCGGTAGCGGATTTGTTTGGTGTTCGTCGAATACTGTAGCTGAACTAGCCGTTTGCGTTGGTGCCACTTTAGTTTCAGGTACATCAAAAACTTCTCCTTCTTCCACGTGAACCTTTGGAGTTTCAATTTCAGTGGTTAGTGCTGTCAACTGCGATTCAAGGGCAGCGCGCATATTTTCTTCAACACGTTCTAGCTCCGTCCGTACTTCAGCTTCCATTTCAGCGAGTTTGAATTTCTGGTACAATTCTAACAATGTCGCTGCTGCATCACTGTCCGATTTCTCGCCTATGTGTAGTGCAAAAGCAGTTAATTCTTGTTCTAATTCTTTTCTGCTGGGTGAAGGGCTTTGGCTCTGCATCTTATTATCTACCTTTAATGCCTTGAATGTAGCACGAAAGTCCCCTCATGTTTCAACCTGGAGTAGAATTTAACCAACAATTAGGCGGCTGGATCGAAGTCGTCTGTGGTCCCATGTTTAGCGGTAAAACCGAAGAGTTGATCCGTCG
>CATAQZ010000199.1 GCA_949487015.1 Flavobacteriales bacterium UBA4585 | reverse complement strand
GGATTAGAATGTACAAATACTACAGGTATCTATACGAACAGATCAGTAAATATTGAAAGTGCAGTGGTATTGTCTACGGTATGTTTCAACAGTTGCTCATCGTGCGAATAATCACAGGGACATGAATAAAAAAGGTCTGTTATGTAGTAATAACAGGCCTTTTTTATTTGCGCTATTAGGATAAACCCAATACTTCTTCTGTCTAAATAAATTACGGAGCATATATCACGTTACGACCCTTTTCTTTTGCTTAGTATTGCACCCTAAGAAGGTCTTAAAGACAGTTATGATTAAGCAAATTTGGTTTGATTTCGGGAATATTTTCATCCCCGTTTTCCCTGAAAATACGAAAGAACAGTTCGAACGTTGTGGCGTGCAACTCTCTGAAGCGCATTTTACGGAATTGCACCATGCGTTTGAATTGGGTGAAGTGAGCCAGCGCGAATTTTTCCAATCACTCACCGCCTCATGTAAATTTCTACAGAGTGCGCAATGTGTGAGTCAAGCCTGGAAGAGTATGCTCGGAAATTTAAGAGATGAAACCTTGTTCCTAAAGAAATTAGGTAAATCGTTTGATTTAGCGCTTGTCAGCAATACCAATGCAGCACACATTGAGGCCATTGCCGCTGCTTCCGGTCCGTTTCTTTGGACCCATTTTACCAATGCGTTTGATGGACTCTTTCTCTCGTATGAAATTCATGAACGCAAGCCCAACGCGTCGTACTTTGAGAAGGTTGCACAAGCGATGAATGCAAAACCTGCTGAAGTATTGTTCATTGATGATACCCAAGAAAATTTAGACAGTGCGGCGGCATTGGGATTTCAGACCCTGCTTTTTAATTGTCAGGAAGGTGATCTGAAGAAGGAATTAACTGCGTTCTTGACACAATTCGATTAACGTTCCACCAGCATCTTTAGGGTGTAGGAAACAGACCCATTTATTGTCGGCTCCTGCTTTCGGCGCATCGTTCAACAAGCGAAAACCTTCCCGTTTTAATCGATCCATTTCGGCCGCTATGTCTTCGACTGCATAGGCAACATGGTGAATGCCTTCGCCGCGCTTTTCTATAAATTTTGCAATGGGACTTTCTGGATTCGTGGCTTCGAGCAGTTCAATCTTGTTGGGTCCAGCTTTAAAGAAGCTGGTACGAACGCCTTCGCTCTCTACCACTTCCTCTTTGTAGGGAGGAACGCCTAGAAGCTTTGTATACAGTGCGTTTCCTGCTTCAAGATCCTTAACTGCAATACCAAGATGCTCAATCTGGACTAAATGGTGGCTCATGCTTCTGCGTTTAATGTACCTAAGTTAACCAATGCCGCGTATTTACCCGCTTTTTGAAGAAGTTCTGAGTGCGTACCCAGCTCAACTACCCTACCTGCTTCTACATATGCGATTTGATCGGCGTGCTGAACGGTGCTCAGACGGTGTGCTACTACTACTGTAGTACGCCCTTTCATGAGTGCTATCAATGCCTCTTGAACGCGGGCTTCGCTCTCGTTATCTAATGCGGCAGTTGCCTCATCTAAAAGCAATAGACTTGGGTCTGCATAGAAGGCGCGCGCAATGCTTAACCGTTGACGTTGTCCACCGCTTAATTGGTTTCCACCTTCGCCTATTAATGTCTCCTTAGCCAAATATTCTTGCGCAAATTCCAAACAATGCGCAGCTTCAAGCGCATGCATTAATCGTGACTTATCTAGCGTTCCACTCATACTTACATTCGCAGCTATGGTATCATTAAACAATAAGGGTTGCTGTGGTACCCAACCCGTGTGCTTGCGATAGGTTGCGCGCTTAAAACTATTTAAAGGAATATCCGCAAGATTTAATGCACCGATTTGTGGATAATCAAAACCTGCCAATAAATGCAATAGGGTGCTTTTTCCACCGCCTGAAGGACCTACTAAGGCTGTGGTTTTCCCCGGTAATAAATCTAGGTGCAGTCCGTTAATTACAGGAACACCTGGCTCATAAGCGAAGGATGCATTCTCAAAGCGTAATCCCTGCTCCCAATGGCTGGACTCCACTTCTAGATCTCCATCTTTAGCTTCTTCTTCATCTAAAACTTCAAAAATTCGAGCTGCACTGGCATTGCCTTTTTGAATGTCATAAAGGGCATTCGTGAGGTTTTTAAATGCTGGTATAAGTTGGTAAAAGAGTACGACAAAAGCGACCAATTCTCCACCTGTTAACGACCTGCCATTCAATACTTCCTGTCCACCTAGATAGAGAACGGCGAGCAATACACCTACGCCCAATACCTCAGCAATGGGCGAACTTAAATCGCGCTTTCGGTAGACATTAATCATGAATTTGCGCCACAAATCCACACTTTGACCAAAGCGTGTTGCTCTTCTATTTTCTGCTACATAACTCTGAATAATAGGGAAGTTGGTCAAGGCTTCCTCAAGTTCAGAAGTGGTATTTCCTAATTGGCTCTGGGCGGCCTGGGCGCTTTTCTTTAAGCTTTTCCCGATTGTAGCGATCAAACCACCTGAAATAGGGATAATGGCTATGGCCATCAATGTCAACCGAGGACTCATTGAGAACAACAAAATAAGTGTACCCAGAATCATCAATGGATCACGAACCAGCCCCTCCATGCCTTTGAGCATGGTCCATTCTATTTCAGTCAGATCTGCTGTTGCCCGTGTTAACTGATCACCTTTCTGAAGTTTCTGGTGCTGACGAAAGCTCATAGATAGCCATTTGTCGTGCAATGCTTGTTTGTAATTTGCAACTACACCATTGCGTACGGGCGCTAAAATCCAAAGTGCAGCATACCGTGATAGATTCTTAGCAACGAAGATTCCTAAGGTTAT
>CATAQZ010000198.1 GCA_949487015.1 Flavobacteriales bacterium UBA4585 | reverse complement strand
GGTGCGTTTTCAGAGCACTTGCACGAAGGTGCGGCTACGTCCATTGACCAATTGGCCCAACATCCAGTACTTAAGGACATCAATGAGAGCGGAGTACTTATTTATACGGAACGCTCCATCATTACCAAAGAAGCTACTGCACGTCCCGATCTCATCATTAAATCGGGTAAAAAAATCACAGTGGTAGATTACAAAACAGGCGTTCAAAAACCAGAACATCAGGAACAATTGCAGCAGTATATTGAACTTCTTAGCACAGTTTTTGAAGAAGTAGACGGTACATTATTATATCTTTAATAGATGAAACTGCCTTACCTCACCATTCTCTCCGCATTCACATTCCTCGTGAGTTGCACGCATGACCCGCTTTTCCCAAGCGATCCTGAACCGCCTGTATCTACCACTTGCCACCCGGATACGGTTTACTTTCAAAATGAAATTTCACCGCTCTTCACCGCGAACTGTGCTTCGGCCGGTTGCCACGGTGCAACAAATCCTGCAGATGGCCTTTCGTTATTAACCTATGACGGCATTATGGAAGAGGTAAAACCTGGCGAACCCAACAAAAGCGAAGTCTACGAAGTCTTGTTTGAGACGGGTAACGATCTTATGCCACCACCACCAGCTTCACCATTAGATTCTTTAGCTACCTGGAAAATATTTACCTGGATTTCACAAGGCGCCCTCAACAACGCTTGTTCATCTTGTGATACTACTTCTGGTAGTTACAGCCTAACCATTGCACCTATTATAGCCGCACAATGTAAAAGTTGCCATTCAGGCAATGCGCCTTCCGGCGGCATTCTACTCGATGTTCACGCAGATGTGGTTGCTGCAGTTAATTCATCTGGATTAATGCCTGCAATTAAACGCACAAATGCAGTGCCTATGCCTCCGGGAGGAAGTCTTAGTGCCTGCGAATTGTCTCAATTTGAAAAATGGATCGCAGATGGAATGCCGAATAACTAAACTAATCGTCGCCAGCGCCGGTTGGCTTTTGATCCTCCTTTTTGGGACCAGCAGCTGCTATTACGATGACTACGAAACACTCTATGGCAATGCGGGTGCATGCGATACTGCAGCAGTAACCTTTAGCCAGGACATTAAGGCTTTGATTGGTCAAAACTGTGAAGGTTGCCACAACGGAATGTCGGCCAACGGCGGCTTAATACTAAGTGGCCATCAAAATACCTCCGCTGCGGCACTGAACGGGTCTTTAATCGACCGCATGACACGAAGCGCCGGTGACCCACTCTTAATGCCCCCCGGTGGAGCGTTAAGCGATTGTGATATAAGTAAACTACGCGCCTGGATCATACAAGGCGCACCTGATAATTAATAGCCATGAAAAAACTACTTTTAACTGCGCTGCTGGCATCCAGCACCATCGTATCTGCTCAACAATACCTCACGCGTGAGGCTCGTCTTTCCTTCGATGCCGGCTCCCCGTTGGAGGATATTGAGGCCTTCACTGAAAGCGGCTCAGCTGTTTTCGATGCCAGTTCTGGAAAAATAGGTGTGCAGGTTTTAATGACTTCTTTCCAATTCAAAAGAGCTTTGATGCAGGAGCACTTCAATGAAAATTATGTTGAAAGTGAGAAGTTTCCAAAGGCCTCCTTTAAAGGGACCTACAATGAAGGCAAGGTCACAGGCGCATTGACCATCCACGGCGTGACGAAAGAGATTTCTGTACCCGCCACCTTGATAGAAGAGAACGAGAACTTCGTCTTGACCACGGCATTTGACATCATTCTTGCCGAGTACAATGTGGAAATCCCTAGTGCTGTCGCGGATAAAATTTCGAAGACTGCATCTATTCAGGTTCAAGCCACCCTTAAGAGTGTAGGGAAATAATGCGCAGAATATGCCTCATAGTATTCCTTTCTTTGAGCGTCTTCGTTGCTAAGGCTCAAGAGGATTTATTTGATTTGTTAGACGACGGCCCTGAGCCGACGCAAATCACCTATGCAACGTTCAAAGGAACGAAGTTATTAAATGCGCAGACGAATGAGACTCCGGGGAAAGGTGTATTACAGTACATCATCTCCCACCGTTTCGGAAGCTTTACCGATGAATACCTTTATAATTTCTTTGGTTTGGACATCGCGCAGATACGCATGCAATTGGATTATGGGATTTCCGACCGTCTCAATGTTGGAATAGGCCGATCCTCCGTACTCAAAACATCCGATGCGTTTGTTAAATATCGAGCACTTCGTCAAAGAACAGGCGGCAATGCTTTTCCAGTAAGCTTAACCCTATACTCCTCGATAAATTATCGCGGCGCACGTTTTACTGATGGACTAGACCATTACACCAGTGACCGGTTATCGTACCATCATCAAGCCATTTT
>CATAQZ010000197.1 GCA_949487015.1 Flavobacteriales bacterium UBA4585 | reverse complement strand
GCAAGCGCGTTTTAGACGGTGTCGGTGAGCCAGCGAGTGCTTACAGAAAACGCATTTATGAAAAAGGCTTTTCAGGAACGTATACTTCCGTTTCTTTAGCTGACGTTCGTTCGTTTGCGCAGACTGCAAATGCGTACATGGAGCATTCAATTGACGCAAACAAGCGTAAGGACGGATTGTACCACGCCTACAACCTAATGACGGTCACAGAATCCGGTGTAAAGATCAGCTATTTGCCAGAGATGCTTGAAGGTCAAGTTGCCGTATTGAGTTCAAAATACTTGAGCGCACATGAAGGTGCTGGGGTTTTGGACGCTTTGAAAGCAAGCGCCTTATTCCGTGAAGATCAATACAGCTACATTTTATATCCAAACAAAGAGCTGCCTAGATTCGTCGATAAAAACTGTATTCCCGCATCCCGTGCTGAAGCCTCAGAACTCGTTAAAGTGTTAGTTGCGGACGGAAACAAAACCGTTGTACTTAGGGACCGTAATGGGCAATACCACTTTAACGGTATGTTCAATAATGTCAATAGTTTGCATTCGGCCCTAGACGCACTGCCGGCAAAATATGCATCCCTCGTCATGAAGGATCGTACATTGCTAGCAACGGTATTTGAGGAAGTCTTCGATCATAAATCGTTCACTGGACGTTCGGGCACATTCTTCGGTTATGAAGGACTGGGATCTATTTACTGGCACATGGTTTCAAAACTGCTTCTGGCTACCTACGAAAATACGAATGCGGCACTCGCAGGCGATGATCAAAACTTAGTAGGAAGAATGTTTGACCATTACTTTGAAGTTCTTGCGGGTATTGGTGCGCATAAATCGCCGGAATTGTATGGTGCATTCCCAACAGACCCATATTCACATACGCCAGGAGGAAAAGGTGCTCAACAACCTGGAATGACGGGACAAGTTAAAGAGGATTTGATCAGTCGCTTCGGGGAATTGGGTGTTCATGTCACTAATGGCCAATTATCTTTCGTTCCAAAAATCCTTCGTAAAGAAGAGTTTTTGTCTGAGCCGAAGACATTCAACTACATTGCTTTGAATAACAAAAAAGAGCAAATTGTACTTCAAGGAGGTTCACTGGCTTTTACGTATTGTCAAGTTCCTGTCATTTACAGTTTAGGAGCTACCTCAAGCATTACAGTGATTACCGAATCCTCTTCGAGCACTATTGAAGGTACTGAACTGGGCATAGAATGGACGAATGAATTGTTCCAACGCACCGGTAAAGTTGTTCGATTAGAGGTTACCGTGGTTAAATAAGAATGGAGATGAGACGAGGACTTAGAAATGTAGCCGCAGTTGTACTAATGGCAGCAAGCTTGATTTCTTGTTCATCTAAAAATACACCTATGACAAAATCTAAAGCCGCCGTTGAAATTTTAAGCAACCCTGAATACAGAGCCATTTCTTTCGGAGGCTATCGTGAAAAGGAGCGTGCCAACCAGCCAACCATTCCGCAGTTGAAGGAGGATTTGAAAATCATGTCCGCCATGGATATTAAGATTTTACGCACGTACAACTTGCAATTACCTCATGCAGCAAATGTTTTAAAAGCCATTAGCGAATTGAAAGAGGAAGATCCGACGTTCGAAATGTACGTTATGCTAGGTGCTTGGATGGATTGTCTGAACGCATGGACGGACCATCCCGACCATTCTATCGAAGATGTCACGAATAATGAAAGTGAGATTCAGAAAGCTGTGCGCTACGCAAATGAGTATCCTGATATCGTAAAGGTAATAGCCGTAGGTAATGAGGCAATGGTGCATTGGGCCGCAAGCTATTTTGTACATCCCTCAGTCATTCTCAAATATGTGAATTACTTACAAGAGTTGAAAAAGATGGGGAAATTATCGCCAGATTTATGGATTACCTCTTCAGATAACTTCGCTTCTTGGGGCGGAGGAGAATCGGACTACCACTTACCTGAATTAGAGGAACTAGTTAAAGCAGTAGACTATGTTAGCGCGCACACGTATCCGTTTCACGATACGCACTACAATAGCGCCTATTGGGAAAGTCCAACCACAGATGAAGAAGGGTATTCCGACCATGACCGGGTCCTTTCCGCGATGCAGCGTGCTGCTTTTTACGCACAAGGTCAATATGAAAGCGTGAAGTCGTATGTACACGGAATAGATCCCGAAAAACCTATACACATTGGCGAGACGGGTTGGTCTTCAGTCAGTGTGGGCTTATATGGTAATAATGGTTCTTTCGCCGCAGATGAATATAAACAAGCCTTGTACCATCAAGCCATGCGTGAATGGACGGATGCAGAAGGCATAAGCTGTTTTTATTTCGAAGCATTTGATGAGCAATGGAAAGATCCCAACCATCCGGACGGATCAGAGAATCACTTTGGTTTAATCACGCTCGATGGAAAGGCAAAGTTTGCCTTATGGGAATCAGTGGATAATGGAGATTTTGAAGGATTATTAAGAGGAGGCAATCCCATTACTAAAACCTTTGAAGGCGATACAACGGCGATGCTTCAAACGGTAAGTGCGCCTAAAAGAAGAAGATGATGATGAGGATCGTTACTGTAGTTATAAGTTTGTTGATTCTTGGGGCCTGCACCCCAAAGCAGTCAACAGAAGTAGATGATGATACGTCCAGCGATTATTCTTCATACTTCAAAGCAATTTGCTACCACCCGGTTCCTGCTGGGGACACAGTGCCCAGCTGGGAAACGCTGGATCAAGATCTTGCGCTAATGAAGGAGGCGGGTATCACAACAATCCGTGTTTATGTCCCCATCACTAAGGAGGCCGTTTTGGATAAAATAGCGGCTGCAGATATGCGGGTCATTACAAGTTTTGGTTACAATCAAGACAGCACATACGATATTCTATCAGGTAGTTTTATCGACTACGTGGACCAATTCAAAGGACACCCTGCTATTTTCCTCTGGGAATTAGGAAATGAGTATAACTATCATCCCGAATGGTTTGGTGACGATTTGAATAATTGGTACGATGCCCTAGAACAGGCAGTAGATGCGATACACGCCATAGATACGCTGCACCCCGTAACCACTGCGCATGGTGAAATCCCTGATTCTTTGGCACTGTACAAAGGCCGAAATCTTGACATGTGGGGCTTTAATGTCTACCGTTGGGACGTGCCGGGATCGTTTTTTGCAGATTGGGCAAAGTCCAGTGATAAGCCCTTTTATTTTTCCGAAGTGGGTACAGATAGCTACATGACGGTAGCAACGGATTCCTTTGCACAAGGGGAGAATCAAAAAGCACAGGCAGCTGCCGTAGCGCATATTTTAGATGAAATTATGGCACATGAGGGCCAATTCCAGGGTATCACATTGTTCTCTTTTACCGACGGTTGGTGGAAAGCAGGCAATCCCGATACACAAGATATTGGCGGTTGGGCACCTCACAGTTCTGGCGTACCTTATGATGGATCGCCGAACGAAGAATATTGGGGAATCGTAGATATTAATCGAGAAAAGAAGGAAGTCTTTGAAGTCGTTAAAGCACGTTTCACAAAAGCACAATAGCATGAGAAAATC
>CATAQZ010000196.1 GCA_949487015.1 Flavobacteriales bacterium UBA4585 | reverse complement strand
TGCAGATGCGACGAGCAACCGGGTCGTTATCCCAAGCTGCAGCCATTAAGCTATGCAGTAAACGGGTTCCTAACCAATAATCCAATGCATCGTGTTTCGTAACATAGACACTGAATTGGGATGAATCATTATCCCAAGAATTGGTGGTAAAGTGGGTCGCCCAATAGATGTAGTTGTTCACCGTATCCCCGCGTATGATCATGAATTCTTTATTCGAATCAGGTACCCCCATGAAAAGATACATATCAACCAACGTGCGTGGATCAGGGACTTGATCCCAGTCAGATAGCGTCATTAAGTACAATACGTCGTCCGGCATTGCCGCAAGACCGCTATCGCTTTGAGTAGCCATGTCGCTGGGCCAGTCTTCTCGAAGACCAATAAAACTTGCACCTGCATCCGCCCATGCAAACCTGCCGTTTGCTCCCCAACCGTCGTTGATGTACTTTTTTAAGCTCAACCAGTTCGTTGTAGATGCGCCGTGACTCATTCCATGGATGCCTACGCGTGAGGTATCTATTAAATTCGGATAAAGTGAAGTCACTTTATCTAAGAGATAATAGGAGCAACCTTCTGCATACCCGTCGTTGTATTGCATCGTTACACTGACGTAACCGTTACTCGCAACAAACTCACGGTAAAATTTACTTTCTTGCCAATACACACTATCGGGTAGATTCGCGTTTGATGCACCTGGGAAGCGGAATACAGTAGGAAGAATTCCCGTTGCATTCGTAGGATAAGTGATGATGCAACGAACAGTATCGGTACACTCATACGTGGAATCGGGGACCAATTGAAAAAATGCACTTTCAAATGGAACATTTCCGAAAGATCCATAGCCTGAGGTTATTTTCGGAATCGGTCCCTCGTAAGCGAACTGAGCGGAAACTAAAACCGGTAGAAAAAATAGAACTAAGAGCTTTTTCATAATTACTGTATTATAAAGGTTCCTCTATGGTTTGTTCCCGTCTCAAACTGGATGTCTAGGACATAAAGTCCTGAACGGTCTAGTGTGAACGTGTCATTTTTAGATTCCATAATGAGTCGACCTAATTCATTGTAGACTCGAATTCGCTCCACTTTAACGTCTGAGCTGATGGTAATCATTTGACCTATTGCTGCAGGATTCGGGTATACAGTGAAGTCGTCGTAGTCGTCCACTTCGGGTAAATTGAGCGTGAAACAAGCATCTGCGGTTACGTATTGACGCATATTCCAGGTCACCTCGCAAGGATTCATGTACCCGGCACCTGAATTCCATGATTCGAACATGGTCATCCATGGTGTATCCGTGACAATAGGTCCTCGCAGTTGTCCATTTGCATAGGTGGTTTGTAGCGAATCGCCATCTCCTAGGCATATCCGTCTTGCAAGCGGGTCATTGTTCCAAGCGGTTTCCATAACTGCATGTAGCATGCGTGTTCCGAACCAATAGTCTAGCGCATCGTGTTTGGTGATGTACGTTGTAAACTGGGTGGAATCTCTTGCATAGGTGCTTTGTGTAAAGTGACTGGCCCAATAGATATAGTTGTTGACGGTATCACCTTTAATGACATAAAATTCTTTGTTCGAATCCGGTACACCCATAAAGTTATAGATGTCTACACCCGTTCTAGGATCGGTTGTATTGTCAAGGTCGTGCATTGTCATGAGGTACAATACATCATCTGGCATGGCGGCTAATCCGCTATCTGTCTGGCGTGTGATGTCGTCGGGCCAATTCTCGTGCCATCCTATAAAACTTGCCCCGGCATCGGGCCAAACGAATCGTCCGTTTGATCCCCAGTTACGATCATTATACATCGTTAAAGAAAGCCAGTTTGCTATTCCCGCACCCCAGCTGTAGCCGCGCATACCCATTCTAGTGGAGTCCACAAGATTGCTGCGGCTTTTCATCAGTTCCGTTGTCCATAGATAGGCGCAACCTTCCTCACTTCTAGCGGCGCTACTGTATTGAGCCGTTGCTGATACGTAACCATTACTCGCTACAAACGTCTGGTAAAACTCTTGAGATTTGAAGTAATTCGAATCGCTAACGTCTACATAACTACCTCCCGGGAAAGAGAGTAATACAGGTAGGGGGCCATTTGCATTGTAGGGGTAGGAAATGATGCCGCGAACGGTGTCGTTACATTCTAGAAGTGAATCTGGATTTACGGTGAAGAATTCATGAACAACACTGTCGTTACCAAAGGATCCATAGCCGCTAGTTATGGCGGGAATGGGGCCCTCAAACGCGAATTGCGCCGAAAGAGGGAGTGTAAAGAAAACCCCAAGCACCAGCAGGTGCTTGAGGTTTGGTTTTGTCCAGCAAGCGAACATGGCTAGTGGGTTACAATGAATTCTTCCCTAAGGATTCCTTTACCTACATCTATGGTAAGCCAGTAATTTCCTGAAGGGAGATGAGAAACATCTATATCTAAAGCATTGGAAGCAGTTTTATTGAAGGTTACTTCCATCTTATTGCCAATGATATTATAGATCGTGATTTGTGCTTGAAGATCGTCATTAACTACAGGCTGGTTAAAGTTCAGGTGCACGTAATCGCTCGTCGGGTTAGGCGAGAGGCTCATCGTAGCGATCGGTAAATCTTCGATGCCTGTATAGTCTTTAAAAACACGAACGTTATGACAGAAGCCAAACGTATCAATGGCGGGGAAGGAGAAAATATTTCCTGTTATTTGATACCAGCTCGTCCAAAAACCACTTTCAACCCCAACGCTTGGGATGTAGAATGTCGTATCTGCTAAGGTTGGCGTTCCAGATAACTTAATACACGTTTTATTTGCAGGACCTGGATAAAAAACTGAATCCGATGCATCCCACGTCAGCCATGAAGGAATGGCGGTGGTGTACAAAAAGGCAGATTGAACCGTTTGTACAAGCAATCCTCCAGATGGGAAGGTATCTCCCAACATTCCTGTTAGTGTAGCCTCAAATGGTTGACCAACAACTGCTGCAAGATTCATCATGGGTTGCGTGCTGTCACACGCAAATGATGGAGTTTCTCCGTTGACCCACATCCCAGACCATTCTAATGAAGGATAGCCGATAGCTCCTAAGGATGGTACGGCCGTATCAGGCGTACAGATTTGTGCATTAGATTGCATGCCGAAAAAGACACACAATGCGAGTAGAATTCTTTTCATAATAGAAAGTTTTATTAGTTGATTTCACGAATTTCAAAAAGGAAATTCACCTCGTTGTTTCAAATTGTCCAAAATGAAGAAATGAAATTGTAATTGATATGGCAGAAAGCATCTGAAAAACAATGTTTTAAGATATATGTATGCTGTGTTTTGCTAATTCGCTATATTCATACCACAAGACGTTTCATTTTGACTCAACAACCTTTACATACCGCTGAAATCCTCAATATTCTAAAAGAATTATTGCATCCTGATGACCGTGTAATGCTGGCAAATGCTTCGGAAGAATTGGTCTTTGAAAAAATTTCGCTTCCACAAGGGGCGATCGAATCGAAACTGCCAGATTTGAATAATCACATTACGCTTGTACTAAAGGGGGTTATTGGTGTGAGTCATCGATTGGAAACGCTGTTGAATTGGTCTCATTTTTATACCACGGGTGATTTACTGTTTAACCTAGAAATACACGAAGAGCTCAATCGAATGGAAACTAAATGGCACGTTTTAGAGGATACTGTTTTGTATTCCATTGATACCAATGTGCCGGATGAGCATCCACTAAAGAAATTGATGGTAGCATTTAAACTTCAACGTTCGCTGTTGTGCAGTTATCAATATCAACATTACATAAATAATCATGGATTGGACCGGCACGAATATTCCGTAAAATGGATACGTGAACACAGTAAAATAGCTGCGGCTTTACCGCGGCAAGAATTGGCGAATTTCTTAGGTATTTCAAATTCGTCGCTTAAGACCTTTCTTAAAGAAGCCTTGACCGATGCCTAGATCAAAAACAGAAGTAATTGCCGCACGATTGGCTGATATGACCGGTTTACCGGAGAAGTTTCCAGACTTTCTCTCCTTCGGTACGCTATTCGAGGGGCCTTTTCATTTTACCCCGGGTGAACAAATATGGGGATCCGGTCAAAAAGACGGGTATGTCTGGTTCATTCAGGCAGGGTACGGTTTTGATAAGGTGGATCTTGAGGACGGAACAACCATGCTCAATGGGATGATTGAGCCGGGACTTTTTGTTTGTGACGAAAAGAACTTGATGTGGGGTAAGCTAACTGTAAGCTCTGCGAAAATGTATACCCATACAACTGCGTACCGATTATCTGCAAAAAATTGGCGTGAATTCGTTTATTCACATCCTCAGTTTCGTTCTATTCTGTATCGAATAAATGCGCACTTTCTTCAAATGCGGAAACTGCGTTTGATCAAGCTGAAACATCAGGATAAAAAAGCCTATTGGGAAGAGACTAAAGCAAGATTTCCTGGAATTGAGTTGTATTGTACGCAAACTGAGATTGCTAGTTACTTCGGTGTTTCAAAGTCTACGATGCACCGCATCATGAAATAGCCGTACCTTTTCAAACTATGAAATACATCCTTCCTTGGGGCCTGATCTTTAGTCGGGTTCTTTCTGCTCCGTTGGTTATTTATCTTGCAAGGTTACCAGATGCATGGGTGGGGCCGGTGGTGGTTGCAATCATTTGGTTTGCGCTTATTGGTGATATTTTGGACGGCATTATTGCGCGTTACTTTGGTATTGCTACACCGCTAATGCGCCGCGCAGATAGCATTGCGGATTTAATCTTCTGGCTTGGCGTAGGTACTGCTATTTGGCTTTGGCGTCCGGAGATTTTTAGACCGCAGCTGTGGTGGATTAGAATTGCCTTACTCATGGAGTGCTTCACTTATGTGGTTTCTTTTCTAAAGTTTGGGAAAGAGCTTGCAGCCCATGCTTATTCGGGTAAATTATTGGGAATCGGTATTTTATTGGGGTTTACGCACCTCTGGTGGACCGGAGCGCCGCAGTGGACATTATACATGATGTTGATTCT
>CATAQZ010000195.1 GCA_949487015.1 Flavobacteriales bacterium UBA4585 | reverse complement strand
CCATTTCAGGAAAAGCGCTTAGAGAACCGCCTAACGGTTACAAATCCCAATGCTCCGCCTCCAGGATCAGGAGGAACAGCCCATTCAGAATTGCTCCTACAGCTCAGTGAAAACGGTATTTTGACGCCTCTGATTTTTTTATTCATGTGGATGCGTTGGTGGTACTTTGGGTTTTTCAGTATTGCCAGACGAAGCCCATTACTCCCGCTATTTCTGGGGCTGAGCACCTATTTCTTTCATATGCAGTTTAATAATTTCCTGAACCAACCTGTATTTGCCTTTTTGTTTTGGGCAACTGCGGCCTATTTTGACTTCCAAATAAGCAATAAAGACGATGAGTTATTACGATAAAGTAGGTACCTACTACGATAAAGATGCAGTGGATTTTGAACAACGCTACCATCAAAATCCAGCGCTTCAGCGTATCCGTCAAAGCTTTCGACAGCATACGAAATCCTACGAGCAAACCACTGTATTAGAGGTAGGCTTCGGCCCAGGATTTGATCTCGTACATTTTGCAGAGCAGTTCCCGGATCGGAAGTTTTACGGCATTGATATTTCTGCGGAGATGGTGCGTTTGACGCAGGATAAGATTGACCAAATGGGATTAAAGAATGCATGGGTGGCAAAAGGCAGCGTGGAGGATATTAAAGCACTTTTCCCCGCGGTCCAATTCGACATGATCTATGTCTTTTTCGGTGCCTTAAATACGGTGAATGATCTCAAAGGCGCCTTTGCCGACCTGCGCGAGGTCTTATCCTCCGGCGGTCGCATGGTCCTCACGTTCGTGAATAAATATTATATCGGGGGAACGCTCATAGAATTGCTGAAGTTAAAGCCAAAATTTGCCTTCGCGCGGTGGAAGAAGGTATGGGGAGGCTATTCGCCTACAAATTTTTTGGCCAGTCGCTGTTATCGGCCGGGGCAAATAAAGAAATTAGCCCAATTAGAGTGTACATATTCACGTGGATACAGTATTTTTTATCCTGCCTGGTACTACCATAAATTCCATAGGTTCATTCCGAAAAGTATGCTTCACCTGCTTTGGCGGTTGGATGAACGCATTGCCCGTACGCCAATAGGGAAATGGGGGGAATATATGCTTTACACCTTCGAGAAAAAAAATTAGGATTTTGCTTGGAGTCGCCTGATGGTCGATTCGACTGAAGCTGCAAGATCGGTATGCAGTGGCTTGTAGGCCGAGCGCCATTCTTTATGTTTCGTTGTAACTGGAGTCGAGGAAGTCAGCGCTTCAAAGACCGTTTTACCAAACCTGTTTTTAGTTTCGCTAGCGGATATTTCCATGGTTGTGGTTTCTAGGAATTGAGCCACTAATAGTGCAAAATCCTTCTGTTTAATAGGCTCAAATCCATAAAGATTGGCACTTTGGTTGGGTAGACCGCGCTCCATGAGATGGGTAAGTTGGCCGGCGCAATCTTCCACAGAAATGATGGACATGTATTGATTGCCATCGCCGTAGATGGGGACTTTTCCCATGCGTAGTGCGGGTTTGTAAAAGAAGTGTTCAAACCACGAATCCGGTCCTAAAATCCATCCTGGGCGAGCGATTCGAATGTCCATTTCACCGGTTTCGGCAGCTTTGACCCACGGTCGCTCAGCGTATTCATAGGCTCTGGCATAAGCGATCGGAAAAAGGGCAGCATCTTCATTGACTTTATCTACTGTATTGCCATACATCAAGGTGCCGCTACAATAGACAAGAGGAATTTTAAATTGAGCTTCTTTAATGAATGAAATGAGACGTTCATTCGCAGCATATCCTTTACGAGCAGCAATCCGTCGAGAGCGGTCGTTACTCCCTGCTATGCGCGCACAATGGTAAATGGCATCTGGAGGATATTTTGTAAAAAGTGTAAGTGGAATCGCACCCAAAGGATAAAGGTGAAAGTTGGTCCGCTCCATAATCCACGGTAGTATGGTTTTCTGCCCTAAGGTGATAAGATGCCCAGACCAATTCCCTTTTTTCCGCTCGGAAAACAATCGGTGTGTTACTAGTTGACCTACATATCCAGTAGCTCCTAGTACCCATTTGTGCTCACTCCTTTTATCTTCCATATCATTGCGAAAATAATGGAAAGTAACACTGATTCTTCGCTTTCATCAGCGAGAATGTGCACGTATTTAAATAAAGAGAAGGACTCTCATTTCTGCTTTTAGAAAAGGGTGGACTATTGCTTTACAAATTTTGCTTTAGCGATGTAACCACCGCTTTGTAGCACATAACTGTATATTCCTGAAGAAAGTTGGTTCAGATTGATTTCTGATCCGCTTTCATAGTCTTCGATATCAATTGCTTTTAATCCTGTAATGGTATAAATGCTTAAAGTCGCTTCCCCTAAATCGTGATGAATCTTGGCGGTTCCTTCCGTAGGATTAGGATAGAATTTTGACTTTCGAAGCGATGATTCTTCGACACCTATGGCTGTACTTTGATAGACTCTCACGTAATCGACTATCATAGGGCTGGATACAAAATTAGAGTCTATACTGCTCTGAATAGCGATGTTTAACAAAAGGTATTGTGGTGCATCGAAAGGCCAGGTATTTGGAGTTTGTGTGCTGGGTTCGTAGGTATAATGTACGACGCTATCCACACTAAAAACCATTTTATCTGCACTCCATTCTAATGCATAAACATGGAAGCCGGTAGATGCCCCGTTGACATATTGAGTTCCTTTATTAGAGGTATTGCCAAAACTTGAAGGGGTATGCATAGCGCTAGAAACATAGTCTTGATTGTACCCCCAATGTTCCATAATATCTATTTCACCACAAGCCGGCCATCCGGTTGTTGCATAGCCTTGAACGTCCCAATAGGCTCCAACTTCGTAAATATTTTGACCCAGTGTCCAAATCGCGGGCCAAGTTCCTACACCTGTGGGCAACTGAGCGCGAACTTCAACACGGCCATAAGTAAAGGCGAATTTTGAATTTAAGCGCGCTGAAGTATACTCTTTGGTCACATTTTGATCAGTGTATGATTCTTTTAAAGCAGTTAGATATAACGCTCCGTTTTGTTGGTAGCTATTTGTGTCGCGATCCGTATAATGTTGAATTTCTCCATTCCACCAGCTTTGGCCAGCGTTTGGAAGTGTAGTTTGATGCCACCATTTTGAGGTGTCCACACCGCCGGTTCCATTAAATTCATCGGCCCACACCAAAGTGTCGTAGACTTGTGCATTTAGTGAGTG
>CATAQZ010000194.1 GCA_949487015.1 Flavobacteriales bacterium UBA4585 | reverse complement strand
GTAGTTTGCGATTTAGGTGCTTTTATTGCCTCCACGTACAAGCGCGGCATTCCTTTTGTGAATGTTCCCACCTCACTTTTGGCGATGGTGGATGCATCGGTAGGAGGAAAGAACGGCATCAACTTTGAGGGTTTAAAGAACCAATTAGGCACTTTTACACAACCTAACTTTGTTCTCATTGATCCAGATTTTTTAGCCACTTTACCTCAAAAGGAGTGGGAGAGTGGTCATGCAGAAATGCTGAAACACGCCCTTCTTTCTGGCACTCGATGGTCGGAATTATTGGCGCTCGAACCTGCGACACTCACCCTTCACGATATTGAGCAAAGCGTAGCGTTTAAAGCGGAAATCGTTAAGGAAGACTTTAAGGAAAACGGTAAAAGAAAAATCCTAAACTTAGGCCATACCACGGGTCATGCTTGGGAAAGTTATGCAGCAGTCAGCGGTAATCCATGCACACACGGTGCAGCGGTAATTCAGGGTTTGCATGTCGCTTTAATGCTCAGTGGTTTAGAGGACGAGCAAAGTGCACTGGCCCAAAGGTGTCCCTGGCAAGGGATAGCGGAGGAAGCCTTGCAGCCACTGTGGGAGCGTCAACTTCAGGATAAGAAAAACACCCACGGAGAAGTGCGTTATGTGCTCTTAGAACATTTAGGCCGTCCAGTCTGGGACATTGAAATTACCTTCGAGCGATGGACTGCGGCTGTATTGGCTTTGAATAGTGCATCCTAGCATGGAAATGAAGCTCCAGAAAATCACCCGGCCCATTCAAGCTGAATTTGAATTACCACTCAGTAAGAGTATGGCGAATCGCGGTTTATTACTAGCCGCCTTATATCCGGAAATTACACTTACAGGAATCAGTACGGCTAAAGATTCTGTGTTTCTAAGACAAACGTTGGATGCGTATGCGCATGGCGAAGTACATGTAGGTGCTGGCGGAACAACTTTGCGCTTTGCCACCGCCTACTGGGCAACACGTGAAGGATCGTCCATCACCTTAAACGGAACGCCGGAATTGAACCAACGTACCATCGCACCTTTGGTGGATGCGTTGAATGCGCTGGGAGGAGCAATTACCTATGCCAACACCCCTAACCAGGCGCCCTTGCATATTCAAGGCACAAAACTTCGGGGCGGTTCGCTGCATTTGGGGCATGTGAAAAGCTCACAATTTGTGACTGCCTTAATGCTTATTGCACCAACCATGCGTGATGGATTGCAATTGGAATGGGACAGCGTAGTTTCACAACCGTATCTAGTGATGACTGCTGCCCTACTTCGAAGTGCTGGAATTCCAGTCACTTTGACGAAACACGGGGCAACCATACCTTACGTCGAATCTGTCGGTCCTGCACAATTAGTGATCGAACGCGACTGGTCTGCTGTCGCTTTTTGGTGTGAGGCACTCGCCTTAAGCGAAGGGGGAGAGCTCACCTTTCCCGGATTTATAGATCCAAGTAATCAAGGCGACTCTAAAGTGGTTCACTATTTCGAGCCGCTTGGCATTGCCCATCGATTCACCGATTATGGCCTCGTTCTTTCAAAAAAGTCCGTACTCACCCCAGGTCACCTCCATTATAATTTACAGGGTGAGCCCGATCTGGCACAGCCATTAATTATGACCTTGCTGCTCAAAAAGATTCCTTTTGAAGTTCACGGTTTGGAGACGCTCCGCGGTAAGGAATGCGATCGAATTGCTGCTATTGCTGAGGTTGCAGCTGCCTTAGGAATTCAACTCAGTACGGGCGAAGCGCATATTAAATGCAGCAGTTACCCATCGGAATTAACCCCACCGACAGCGCCGTTGCATACGCGTAATGACCATCGCGTAGCAATGTCTTTGGCGCCTTTAGCGATCAAATTTCCAATTACCCTTTTGCATCCTTCTGTAGTTGAAAAAAGCTATCCTGATTTTTGGCACCATTGGGCGCAATTGGTCTAAAGCAGT
>CATAQZ010000193.1 GCA_949487015.1 Flavobacteriales bacterium UBA4585 | reverse complement strand
GGAAGAAAGTTGGGTTTACAGGGTATGATTAATGATTTAGTTGCCCAGTCGGATTTTTTAGTAGGAGACGAATTGCCCTCAGATTTGGCTTCGCTGCCCTCTGCGAGTACGGCTACGATCGCACGCTGGATTAGTGCAGCTGAAAATTGCGGGGAACAGCACGCATTACCTTTAGAGGAAGTTGCTGCGAAAGCAGCTGGTATTTCTACGCCTATCCTAGGGATAACAGGTACTGGAGGTGCCGGGAAAAGCTCTATGGTAGACGAATTGGTACGGCGATTCCTCTTAGATTTTCCAGCAAAACGTTTGGCAGTGGTTTCCGTCGATCCTTCGAAAAGAAAGACTGGTGGCGCATTGCTCGGTGATCGTATTCGTATGAATGCAATCAAAAATGGCAATGTATTTATGCGCTCGTTAGCGACTCGTCAAGCCAATTTAGCCTTAAGTGCACACGTTCAAAATGCGCTCGATATTTTAAAGGTGGCCGGTTTTGATTTGATTATCCTTGAAACTTCAGGAATTGGGCAAAGCGATACTGAAATATTAGATCATAGTGATGCAAGTTTATATGTGATGACGCCTGAGTATGGTGCGGCAACGCAACTGGAAAAAATCGACATGCTTGATTTCGCCGATTTAATCGCACTGAATAAATTCGATAAGCGTGGGGCATTGGATGCGCTGCGCGATGTCAAAAAGCAGTACCAGCGCAATCACAATTTGTGGGAACAAGATCCTGAGACGATGCCGGTTTATGGAACCATAGCCAGCCAGTTCAATGATCCAGGCACTAATAGTTTATACAGCGCAATCATCAACATGCTCAACGATAAGGCAAATGCAGGATTTACCAGCACCTTTACGTTGACTGGGGAGATGAGCGAGAAGATTTTTATTATTCCTCCGAATAGGACTCGCTATTTGAGCGAGATTTCTGAAAGTCACCGCATTTACCGCGATCAGATCATGGCGCAGGTAGAGGTTGCAGATAAGTTATACGCATTACAACGTTCCATGGAAACCCTAGAGGACGAGGAACTAATCGGCCAATTGCAATTGAGTTTCGACCGGATTAAAATGGATCTTGATCCGCACAACTGGGAGCGTCTGCAACAATGGGAGGCTACGGTAAAACGCTATAAAGATCCGGTGTACACCTTCCATGTCCGTGGTAAAGCCATCAATATTGAAACATATACAAAGAGTTTATCGCACACTCAAATCCCGAAAGTCGCACTGCCGAAATACCGCAGTTGGGGTGATATTCTGCGTTGGCTACTTTTAGAAAACGTTCCCGGTGAATTCCCATACACTGCCGGTATTTATCCATTTAAAAGGGAAGGTGAAGATCCTACGCGCATGTTTGCTGGAGAGGGAGGTCCCGAACGCACGAACAAGCGGTTCCATTATGTGAGCCTTGGTCTTCCTGCAAAGCGATTGTCTACGGCATTCGACAGTGTAACGCTCTACGGAAATGACCCGGACCGTCGCCCCGACATTTACGGTAAAATCGGAAACTCGGGAGTGAGTATTTGCTGCCTCGATGATGCAAAAAAACTGTACAGTGGTTTCCGTTTAACGGACCCGACTACTTCTGTGTCCATGACCATAAACGGTCCTGCACCGATGCTATTAGCGTATTTCATGAATGCAGCCGTCGATCAGGAATGTGAATT
>CATAQZ010000192.1 GCA_949487015.1 Flavobacteriales bacterium UBA4585 | reverse complement strand
ATGACATCGGGTTCAAATGTACGATAACGGGAGGTCACCCCTTCTTTCATGTTTCGTAAACATTAAATTTCTGTTTTATAGTCTGTTATGGACAAAATGAAACACGGAATGAATATAGAAATGGTAAATTAAGAGGCATAATTAACACACAAAACCATGAAAAAAGTACTAATTCTGCTCTTGGCGCTACCGTTCGTAGGCTTTGGGCAAAAGAAATCTGGAGTAGTCTACTCCGAACACCCTGCGTATGATGTAGTGACCCAATCGTACCGCGTATGGGAAACAGGGTCAGAAGAAGAACTCAGAGCACTTTATGCTGAAGATGCTAAAATCTGGGGACCTGGTGATGATGAACCTGGAAATGTTGATGATGAAGTAGGAGGAATGCTTTGGTGGCAGAAAAACTTCGAAATTCAGTTTACTAATATGGACCCTGCCAGTCCGGACATTATTCAGTACAAAGGCGATAAGGGAGCTTGGACGCTGGACTGGATGATTTTCACCGGTATAAATAAGGAAAGTGGCGATACTGTAAGAGGTCCGCTGCACACGGCAAACTACGTCAATGAAGCTGGTAAAATAGAGATGACGGTTAACTATTTCGATAGAGAGACCATCGGCGCTCAAATTCAAGAATCGTTTGGTCTACACCGTAATGGACGCGTATATGATGAGCATCCATTTATCGAAGTATTGAACGATATGGTTGCTGCCTTTACTAAAGGAGATTTAGATGAACTGCAAGGATACTTTGCAGAAGATGCAGAATTCTATCGTTTAGGTCATGAGGGGAAATACAACCTCACTGAAAGACGCGAACAATGGGAAGCTGTAGTAGCCGCTACAAGCGAGCGTAAACTAGAACAATCGGGTTATCCAGACGCCATCTACTACCAAAAGGACGGTGGACAATGGGTCGTTTACTCTTGGTGGTGGGTAATGAATACTGACGCAGAGACTGGAGAAACATCGCGTGATTTCTTACACATGACGCATAACTTCAATGAAGAAGGTAAGGTAGATAATGAGATCATTTATTCTCAGAACTAAACAAAACTAAAATGAAAAAGTATTTATTTATAGCGGTAGGCTTGGGTATAGTCGCTTGTCAAGCACCACAAGAAGGTGATGGTGTACAAGCAATTTTTGAAGCAAATTGTGAAACTGTGCGCAGTGCACTAAGCAATTTTGAAAATGAGGTAGCGACCTTTGATGAGTACAGCGAAGCATACGTTGGATCGGAGACGAACTATAACCCAACGGGTGATTCAACCAGCTTAGAAGAGCTGATAGCCGGTCGCCCAAGCTGGTGGGCTGCATATGATGCAGAGCTGCAAACAGAATTACGCTTGTTGCCGGGGGTGAATCCAGAAACGAATGAAGTGGATGGATCGGTCCGTTATTATGGTGTTTGGAAGGTTACGAAATCTGCTACAGATTCTACTGAAGCAAAAAGCGTGATGGTTCCCATCTATGCATCGTATGACTTTGACGAGGATGGTAAAATTCTTTACCAGCAGGTATATGGAGACAGAACAGCCGCACTTCAATCGTTAAACTAAATAATACCTAACACATGAAAAACTTACTTTTATTAGGGGCAGTTACCCTTGGTTTTGCGTCATGTACACAGGAAGCAGCAGAGCCTTGCCCACCCGTTAGTGAACCAGTGGGATACAATGTCCTTGCAGAGGATTTTCCAGGAGCCGTAATTGGTAACAATGAGACGGTTGAAATCTGGCGTCAATATCTAGAGTACCACAATGATAGAAACTTTGACGGTATTCAGGAATTGGATGCAGATAGTAT
>CATAQZ010000191.1 GCA_949487015.1 Flavobacteriales bacterium UBA4585 | reverse complement strand
TTCGTAGCGAAATTCGCTGTAGTCTTCATTTGGTGTTCAATGTTTGTGATGTTCTGAACTTCGTCCTCAGTAGGGAATTCAGCTTTATCAACCACGTGTGCCAACTGGAAAGTGATGGATAAAATGAAACCTGCAATTAAATGCATTACAACATTGCCCCACAATACCAAATACCAAGGTGCTCCTAAAAGCATAGGCATCGCATAAAATGCTGAAAAGTGGAAGAGCTTGCCAACGATAAGTTTCGTCCAAACCATACCTAAGCTTTGGTCTTTAGCTTTAAAAAGATCACTCTTATTGTAGTTTACCACTTGCTTAAAATCCTTTTCTAACAACCACTTGTATGTCATTAACGTGTACGCAAACGGTGCATAGATGTGCTGGTATTTGTGTTTTGGCAATAATTCCTGACTCGGGTGAAAACGGAATATGCTTCCCGTATCAATATCATCATCATGGCCGTCCACATTCGTGTGCGTGTGGTGCTTCATGTTGTGCTGTACACGCCAAGTATAGGAATTACCCGCCAACATATAAATGGAAGCTCCAATCTTGCGGTTCCACCACTCACTGCGCGTAACAGTATTGTGCAAAGCATCGTGCATGAGGTTCATTCCAACCCCTGCCATACCTAAACCAGTTATGGCCCACAGTAACGTGGTCATACCAAAACTTTGATTGCCCATCAAGAAGAATACAAATGGAACGAGGTACATCGCAAGATTTGCGACGGCCTTTAAGTAATACCTGTAATCCGCTAAGGAAGATTTATTTTCTTCTTTGAAGTAATTCCGTACTCGCTTACGAACTTCCTTCTGAAAATCACTTGAACTCTTAAATCTTAACATGAACTAATGGTTAATTAAGTTGATGAATTTAGTAAATAACGGGGCAAGTCGCGCAACATATGGTAGATTTGTATTTAAATAATGAAATCACACATGTTGAAAAACATAAACCCCACAGAACTAAAGGCTTGGAAAAAGCTTCAGAAAAACTTCGACAACGATAAACGCACTTTAAAAACGCGTTTCTTCGAAGATCCAGACCGGTTCAATAAATACCACATTAAGTGGGACGGTCTTTTATTCGATTTTTCTAAAAACCACATAGGTTCCGAGACCTTTAGTCTCTTTAAAGAACTCTTGAACGAAGCAAATGTTCGAGAGGCAATACAATTACAACAAGGCGGGGAGAAAATAAATGTCACTGAGAACCGTGCAGTATTGCATACTGCATTGAGAAATATGTCGGGCGACCCCATACTCATGGACGGTGAAGATGTCATGCCAGGCATTCGCGATTCTTGGGCAAAGCTGGCCGCATTCTCTAATGAGGTTCGCTCAGGGGATTGGAAAGGTCATACTGGGAAACGCATTACAGACGTTGTGAACATAGGTATAGGTGGCTCTGATTTAGGACCCCGCATGGTAATTAATGCACTACGTCCCTTCGTTTCAGATGCAATGGATTTTCATTTTGTAGCGAATGTTGACGGCGCTGATTTACATGAAGTATTGCGTAAGGTCGATGCAGAAACTACGCTGTTTATCATCGCATCTAAAACCTTTACTACGCAGGAAACCATGAAAAATGCGAACAGCGCAAAAGAATGGTTTTTGAACCATGGGGGTGCGGAATCGTCTGTTGCAAAACACTTTGTTGCTGTCAGTACAAATGCTGATGGCGTTGCAGGGTTCGGGATTGACACCAAAAACATGTTTGGATTCTGGGACTGGGTTGGAGGACGTTACAGCGTTTGGTCGGCCATCGGCCTGCCCGTGATATTGGCTATAGGTTTCCAGGGTTTCCAGGAGTTTTTAAGTGGCGCACATGCCATGGATAAACACGTAGCTACAGCCGATTGGGACAAAAATATTCCCGCGCAGATGGCCATGTTAGGCATTTGGTACCGCAACTTTCACGGGGCCGCCAGTCATGCTATTCTTCCATACGATCAATACATGGATAGGTTCGCTGCCTATTTTCAACAAGGCGATATGGAAAGTAACGGGAAATACGTTGGCCGAGACGGCAAGAAAGTAAACTACGCTACGGGACCTATTATTTGGGGTGAGCCCGGTACAAACGGCCAACACGCTTTTTACCAATTGATTCACCAAGGAACTGATCTAATCCCGGCGGACTTTATCGCATCGAAAAAGCCACAGCACAGCTTAACCGATCATCATCCTATTCTTCTCGCAAATTTCATCGCTCAAACAGAGGCATTAATGACCGGGAAGAGCAGAACAGAGGTTGAGATTGAAATGCGTCAAGCTGGAATTTCTGATGCAACTGTTGACGAAATTGCGCCGTTTCGCGTTTTTGAGGGAAATCGACCGACAAACAGTATTGTTGCAGACGAATTGAATCCTTACCATTTAGGCCAATTAATTGCTGCATACGAACACAAAATCTTCATCCAGGGCTATATCTGGAATGTTTTCAGCTACGACCAGTGGGGTGTTGAATTAGGAAAAGTTTTAGCAAAAGCTGTCTTAGGAGAACTTACCGGTAGCGGTGTGCGACATGAACATGACAGTTCTACCAGCGCTTTGATCAATTATTTGAAATAGGAAAGGTTACAGCGAAGCTCTAAAAGCGTCTAGCAGCTCATTGAGTTGTTGGGCGCTTTCTTCTTTTACGCCACTCGCCAATTGGTCGATGGTATCTTGTTCCATCAATCGTTGCACCAGGGCTTGCCCACGTTCAGTGAGAAAAATGTGGAGTACACGTCGATCGTCTCGATCGCGTTGTTTAAGAAGGAGTTCCATGGTTTCTAATCGGTCCACCATACGTGATGCATCGCTCATCTTATCCAACATGCGCTCGCGAATCTCAGAAGTAGTTATTCCCTCGGCGCCCGCACCGTTAACAATACGCAGAACATTGTATTGCTGCATAGTCACGCCTTCATCCTTTAGCGCGGTAGCTATCCTACTTTTCAGTTGATTGTAGGTATAAATAAGGTTAACAATAAGTTTTGACTGTTCACTACGAAAAGCCTTTTGCTTGATTTCTTGTTCGAGGTTCATTTCGAGTTAACGTGAAAACAAGGTTGATGTTCAAACATTAAATTTGACAAAAGAAAACCCGACGATTCGGGTTCACTTTTATACGGTCATAATATCCTTTTCCTTCTTCGTAAAGAGTGCGTCACATTTGGTAATGTAATCGTCAGTCATTTTTTGAATATCGGCCTCAAGATCCTTACGCATGTCTTCACTTAAGCCGTCATTACCTAATTTTTTGAGTTCATCCATCGCAGATTTACGTGCTGCACGTACACCAACTTTCGCATTCTCACTTTCGCCCTTAGCAAGCTTTGCAAGATCACGGCGACGCTCTTCCGTCAAAGGCGGTACACTTATAATAACGCTCTCGCCATTATTCATGGGGTTAAAGCCTAAGCCTGCATTCATGATTGCCTTTTCTATCTCCGTGATCAGTTGCTTCTCCCACGGCTGAATACTAATGGTGCGCGCATCCGGAGTATTCACATTACTGACTTGCGACAAGGGGGTAGGTGCACCATAATATTCAACCATTACTCCTTCAAGCATGGAAGGATTTGCACGACCTGCGCGAATTTTAACCATCGCCTTTTCTAGATGGCTAATGGCACGGTCCATATCATCTTTCGTGGCATCAAAAACAAAATCTATTTCGTCTTGCATCCTATTGAATTGATTTTATTAATTCTTAACTAAAGTGCCTACCCCAGGTGTGCCTTCTATCACCTTCATCAAGTTTCCTGGTGTGTTCATATCGAAAACTATAATGGGAAGTTCGTTTTCCTTACTCAGGGTAAATGCCGTCATGTCCATCACATTTAAACCCTTATCATATACTTCTTTGAAGCTAAGCTTATCAAATTTAGTAGCTGTTGTATCTTTTTCTGGATCTGCACTATAAATACCATCCACACGTGTTCCCTTTAAAATCACGTCTGCTTGAATTTCAACTGCACGCAGCGTTGCACCAGTGTCAGTTGTGAAATATGGATTACCGGTACCCGCAGAGAAAATAACCACGCGCCCCTTTTCAAGATGACGAATGGCACGACGACGAATAAACGGTTCCGCCACCTTATCCATCTCTATAGCACTCTGTAGTCTCGTTTTAACACCCGCACTTTCAAGAGCACCTTGTAAAGCTAATCCATTGATAACTGTGGCCAGCATACCCATATGGTCCGCTTGAACGCGATCCATTCCTTGAGACGCACCACTGATTCCACGGAAAATATTACCACCACCGATAACTACTCCTACTTGCACTCCTAATCTTGCTACTGCCTTTATTTCTTCAGCATACTCAGCGATTCTCTTGGAATCGATACCAAATTCCTTATCACCCATTAGGGCTTCTCCGCTTAATTTCAGGAGTACACGATTGTATTTCATATCTGTAGGTTTGGAAACAAATATACCGCAACTATCATAGGCAATCCAACGAGTTAATTCTAGTTTTTAAACCGTTACCAACTTTTACGCTTAAGACCAAAAAAAACCGCGATGGCTAGCCATCGCGGTTTAAACGTTCATTAAGTACGTGATTATAAGCTAACACGCTTGAAATCTACTACTGCTAAACCTGCTTCAACGCTAGTCAAGTATTTCGATACACTTAACTTGCTGTCTTTAATAAAGTCTTGGTCTACTAAAGTATTCTCCTTGAAGAATTTATTCAAACGACCTGTCGCAATTTTCTCAAGCATTTCCTCTGGCTTGCCTTCTTGACGCGCTAAGTCTTTACCTACTTCTAGTTCACGATCAATAACTTCTTGCGGAACAGCATCACGATTCAAAGCTACTGGATTCATTGCTGCAGCTTGCATCGCTACGTCACGACCTGCTTCGGCAGCTTCCGCCGTCAAGCCTACTAAAGTACCAATCTTGTTGCCCATGTGAATGTATGATGCTACGTATGGAGCGTTTACCGTTGCCATTTCAGCAACTTCAATCTTCTCACCAATCACACCAGTCTGCTCTTGCAATTTCGCTGCAACAGTTAAACCACCTTCAAATTCAACAGCACCGAGCTCTTCAGCCGTCGATACACCAGATGCTAATGCGATATCAGCAATCTTATTTGCCAATGCAACGAAGTTTTCGTTTTTCGCAACAAAATCCGTTTCACAAGACAGCTTTATAACTGCACCCTTATCAGCACCGTTAGTCTTTGCAATAACAGCACCTTCAGTTGCTTCACGGTCAGCGCGCTTTGCAGCTACTTTCTGACCTTTCTTTCTTAGGATGTCAACTGCAGCTTCGAAATCACCTTCGGCTTCAACCAAAGCTTTTTTACAGTCCATCATACCAGCTCCAGTTTGCTTTCTGAGTTTGTTTACTTCAGCAGCGGTAATCTTTGCCATGATATAGAGTATTAATTTTAAATTTAAATTAAAAAGAGAGCCGCAAAGGTATTCCCTACGGCTCTCTCAAAAAGTCTTTATTGTTTCAACAAAGCGTTAAGGATTAAGCCTTAGCCGCTTTCTTGTCAATTTTTGCTTGCTCAGCAGTAGCTTTATCGCTCTTGCGCTGAGAGAGACCTGCTTTCACACCTTCAGTTACGAATTCCATAACAGCCGCGATACTTCTTGAAGCATCATCATTTGATGGAATTGCGTAATCTACACGGCGAGGGTCAGAGTTTGTATCTACCATACCAAACGTTGGGATTCCCAACTTGATGGCTTCGTCTACAGCAATGTTTTCACGCTTAATGTCAACGATAAATAAGGCAGCCGGTAGACGGTTCATATCTGCTACTGAACCCAAATCCTTTTCAAGCTTCGCACGCTGACGATCTACCTGAAGACGCTCGCGCTTTGAAAGTGTTTCGAACGTTCCGTTTTCTTTCATCTTATCGATGCTCTGCATCTTCTTGATGGCTTTACGGATCGTTACGAAGTTCGTCAACATACCTCCTGGCCAACGCTCAGTTACGTAAGGCATGTTTGCTTCGCCTGCGTATTTCGCTACGATTTCTTTCGCTTGTTTTTTCGTTGCTACGAAAAGGATTTTACGACCTGATGCTGCAATTTTCTGGAGCGCTTCAGTAGCCTCTGTCATTTTTGCTTCAGTCTTGTGAAGGTCGATTACGTGGATCCCATTGCGCTCCATAAAGATGTAAGGCGCCATGTTTGGATTCCACTTACGGGTGAGGTGTCCAAAGTGTACACCGGCATCCATGAGTTTTTTGATGTTGTCTGTTACTGCCATTTTTTTGAGTTTACTTTCCCTAGTAAGCAATGTACCAGTAGCCTTGTAAGAGTCTGGTACATTTGGATACTAAATCTCGATTAACGTTTAGAGAACTGGAATTTCTTACGTGCTTTCTTCTGACCGAATTTCTTACGCTCAACCATACGTGGGTCACGAGTAAGTAGTCCGGCAGGCT
>CATAQZ010000190.1 GCA_949487015.1 Flavobacteriales bacterium UBA4585 | reverse complement strand
TAATTATGCGAAAACGACATAATCGTTATTCACATTTTATTGCATTTCTCTTTCTATTCATTGGGTTCGCTCAATCTGGATGGGCTCAGCAAAAAATTACTGGAGCCGTAACAGATAATTCTGGAGACCCCGTAATAGGTGCTTCAGTGACTGTTTTGAACGGTCAAGAAGGAACGCTGACTGATGCCATGGGCCAGTACAGCATTGTATTGTATGACGGCCAAACAAAATTGGTCTTCAGTTATTTCGGCTTTGAAACGCAGACCGTTGACGTCTCGGGCAAATCCATTTTAAACGTGACTTTGACTCCGTCAGAGATCCAGCTAGAAGAAGTAGTCATTACTGCCTTAGGGGTATCTCGTGAAGAGCGTGCCTTAGGCTATGCCGTTCAAGGGCTGAAGAGTAAAGATATTGCCTCAGTGCCAGCGCCGAATGCCGTTGACAACCTCAGCGGAAAGCTCGCCGGAGTTTATGTTACTGGCGGTTCGGCAGGTCCAACTGCCTCTTCAAACGTTACCATTCGTGGACAAACGTCTTTGAACGGAAACAGTCAAGCCCTCTTTATTGTGAATGGTGTTCCGATCACAAATGGTTTATTTTCTCCAGGCGATGGTCTTAATGGATCTTCTACTATTGACTTCGGTAATGGTGCGCAGATCATTAACTCTTTCGACATTGAAAACATTTCAGTGTTGAAAGGACCAGCTGCCGCCGCATTGTACGGTTCGCGTGCTGCAAATGGGGTTATTTATGTAACTACCAAGACAGGGAAAAACAGCAAAGGCTGGGGCGTAAGTGTAAATTCAAACACTGTGCTTGAAACGCCTTTGAAATTACCCAACTTCCAAGACCAGTTTGGTAATGGTGGTGGAGGTAAATATAGCTACAACGATGGCGCCACCTACACAGGTGATTACTACGATGCTTTTGGTGAGAACTGGGGACCACGTACGAATGGCCAGCCTGTAAAAGTATTTAACTCTAACGGTGAAGCAGTGCCTTTCGAGGCTGCGCCGGATAATATGCGCAACTTCTTTCAAACCGGAGTAAGTACCAACAATAACGTAAGTATATCTCACGCTGATGAAAACGGAGATTTCAGATTTTCTGGAACCCAGCTCAACAGACGCGGTATCGTTCCTAACACTGATTTGAATCGGAATACGCTTCAAACATCGATGGGTAAAAAGCTTTTCAATAACCGCTTAGAGTTTAGAGCAAATGCGATGTATGTCGGCTCTAGTTCAGACAATGTTCCAAACGCAGGTTACGATGAAAGTTCTTCCGTGATGTATTCGTTCCTATGGTTGCCGCGTAACACACCTATAGATGACTTACGTGAGTACTGGAAGCCGGGGCAAGAGAATGTTCAGCAGTCTTATGTTGAAGAGCTTTGGGGAAATAATCCATGGCTTATCGTTAATGAAAACACGAATAGCTTCAATGCATCACGTCTTTTAGGAGACATCAATGCGACCTACCACATCAATGATCGTATGAACATTCGTCTGCGTTCTGGTCAGGATATGAAAAATGATATTCGTCAGTACCGCAGAGCTACTTCTACGAAAAAAGTACTTTTTGGTAGCTACCGCGAAGACCGTCTTTCTTTTAGTGAGAATAATACGGAGGCACTTTTGTCTTGGGCCAATGCCGCACCAATGGAGCAAAGAGATTTACGCATCGATGCTAAATTGGGTGGAAACCTTATGATGCAGCAGAGCTCATCGCTCATTGCGAATAATCCGCAGCTTCTTCAACCAGGTGTTTTCACCTTGACGAATAACCGCTCAAACGTGCAAACTGAAAGCCGTTATGCACGTAAGGCGATTCGCTCATTGTTTGGTTTGGCTTCTTTTGCTTACAAAAGCACATACTATTTAGACTTAAGTGCTCGTAATGACTGGTCTTCTACCTTACCTACTGACAATAGCAGTTACTTCTACCCTGCGGCTTCCGCTTCGGTGATTGTTTCTGAAATGGCGGATTTAGGTTCAATCAGTTTCTTGAAACTTCGCGCTGCAGTTGCTGCCGTGGGTTCAGACACAGATCCTTATTTATTAAACAACACTTACAGCCCAGCTGCAATGTTCGGTGGCTATCCAGCCTTTGGTATCAATACTTTTGCAACCAATCCTGATCTGCGTCCAGAACGTACTAATTCTAGCGAATTAGGTATTGACGCGCGCTTCGCTAAAGGACGCTTTGGTATGGATTTAGCGGTTTATGACATGACTACTCAAGATCAGATCATTTACCTACCTGTGGCCACTTCTACTGGGCGTACAAGCAGACTTGCAAACGGTGGTGCCATTCGTAACAGGGGTATTGAACTTCAATTATTCGGTGACATTGTTAAAAACGATAAACTGACATGGAATTCACGGATCAACCTTGGTGCAAATCGCGCTGTAGTGATTGAGCTACCTGAAGGTGTTAGCGGAGGTTATCCTATCGTAGCGAGCATGTTCCCTAATGATGGTGGAACTGTTGGCTTAGAATATGTTGCTGTAGAAGGTGAGCTTCTAGGTCAACTGAAAGGGTTAACCTTTATGCGTGATACAGAGGGTAACATCATCCATCAGGACGGTTTACCGATGGTAAGTGAAGAAAAAAGTACGATTGGTTCGTACCAGCCAAAAGCGCGTATTGGATGGATGAACAGTTTCTCAGTAGGTAACTGGCAAGCGAACATTCTATTTGACGGACAGATTGGTGGTTTGATTTATTCGCGTTCACATACTTTGCATAACACAGCAGGTAATCTTGTAAACGATGACGATCCGCATCTCGACATGAATGCCATCGACGGTCGTGTAATCTACGATGTCACTTACGACAGTAATGGTGAACCAGTGTACAACCTCGATCAAGCTGGTGGAGTAGTTGGTTCTGGTGTCATGTATGACGCTAGTGGAAATTTAGTAGCGAATACAGTATCAGTACCAATACGTGATTACTACTACAAATACTACGGAAATGTTTGGAGTAGAGATAATATTGAGCCGTCAACATTTGATGCCTCTTATCTAAAACTTCGTCAACTTAGTATCGCTTATACCGTACCTGCCGAAAAGCTCGCTAATACAGGGCTAAAAGGCCTTACTGTAAGCTTTGTTGGACGTAATCTTCTTTTATTCACTAAGGTACCGACCATTGATCCAGAGACGTATTCTATAAGAAACGGACTGTTTGTGAATGGGTATGAGAGCACCTCAATGCCTTCACTAAGAAGCTTCGGATTCTCTATCAATGCAAATCTTTAAGACTCTAACAATGAAAAAATCATTTTTTGTAGGCGCGCTCATCGCAATGGCGGGTCTTAGTTTTCAAAGTTGCGAGAAATTATCATCTATTAATGAGAACCCGAACGAGCCCTCTAATGTCGATGCTGGCGTATTGTTTACAGAAGGTGTACGCTCGAGCGTAAACACCTCTGTTACTCAAAGCTATTTGTTAGGAAATGTTGCTTCTCAGCTTGCTGCTAAAACACTGCGCGCAGTTATTGGCGAATACAGCTGGAATGCGTTCCCAAATACGTGGAATCAAAACTATGCGAGTCTCGGTAATATTATTGAAGCCGAACGCGTAGCAGCAGAGGCTGGTAATGCGCAGATGGAAGGTGCGGCGAAGGTGATGAAAAGCTGGGTGTTTTCAACACTAACCCTAGCCTATGGAGACATTCCGTATACAGAGGCTATTACTGGCTCAACAGATGCGAATTGGTTTCCGGCATATGATACACAGGAAGAAATCATTACGGGTACAAACGGACTGTTAGAAGAGTTAGCTGAGGCAGTTCAATTGCTCGATAACGGTGGTTCTATTCAAGGCGATATTCTTTTTAACGGCGATGCAGCTAAATGGAAAAAGCTAGCCAACGCTATGCGCTTGCGTCTGCTTATGTATATCTCTGAGAAGCAAAATGTAAGTGCCGAATTTGCTGCAATTGTAGCGAACGAATCATTAATGGAAAGCAACGCCGACAATGGTATACTAACCTATACTGGTAACTTCCCTAACGAATACCCATTGGTTCCTTTGAAGCAAGGTGATTTCGATGCAGTTGCTATTAGCACTAATGCACATGCCGCTTTAGACAGCTTAGATGATCCTAGAATGTTCGTTTACGCGCGTCCAAACAATGCATCTACTGTTTTTGCAGATCCTTCTATCTCTGCTACTTATGACGGCGCAGATAATGGAAGTACAGCAATTAGTGCTTCCTGTGATAAAAATGGTTCACGTCTAGGTTATGCGTACTACAATTATCCTGGACATGATCAAGCAGGTACAATGGCAGAAGGTATCATTATGACTTATGCAGAGCAACAATTCTTACTTGCAGAAGCAGCGCACAATGGCTGGATTACTGACGATGCCGCGACACACCATGCCAGTGCTGTTGAAGCTTCTTTGGAATACTATGGTGCGGACTTCGCAATGACTGGTTGGACTGATTTTGCAGATTATATTGCGAATTCTGGTGCAGGTTATGACAACAGCATCAATAGTATTCGCGAGCAGAAATGGCTGGCTATGTTCTTTACGGGACTTGATAACTATTTCGAGGTAAGACGCTGGTACACGCAAGAAAGCGGCAATTGGGCAAATCTTCCCTTTATCTCTGCACCGTGTTCAAATACGAACGGTGATGCATTACCAATGCGTTTTCTATATCCTGGAAATGAAGCTAGCTTGAATCCAGATAACTACCTCGAAGCCATTAGTGTAATGGGAGGTAATACTCAAAACACGAAAATGTGGGTAGTTAACCTGTAATTTCCTTATTCATAAGTTTTAAGTAATTGAACCACGGTGTACTTCGGTGCACCGTGGTTTACTATTAAAAAATCATCAATGAGTGAACCTGTAAGAAGTGATAAGAAAACGTTGTTCGGAGCAGCTATAAATCCGCCAGTGTTCTTCGGTTCATTGATCGTGCTACTCTCGTTGATTAGCACGACCATTATCATCGGAGAGCCTGTAGAGGAACTTTTTCGAACTGTGCAGGCTAGTATTAGTGATGCCGCGGGATGGTTCTTCATCTTGCTCGCTAATCTTCTCATGTTTTTCTTGATCTATCTAGCCTTTTCAAAATTTGGGAAGATCAGACTTGGGGGAGTTGATGCGATTCCAGATTTCTCCCGTATCTCTTGGTTTTCAATGCTGTTCTCTGCAGGCCTAGGGATAGGACTCTTATTTTACGGGGTCGCTGAACCTATTTACCACTTTAACGACAATCCGTTTGTCGACAATACAGATACTATCGCCGCGGCGAGAAGCGCCATGGGTATTACATTCTACCACTATGGTATTCAAGCGTGGAGCATCTACGCAACCGTAGGATTGGCCCTCGCTTTTTTCACGTTCAATCTCAAACTACCCCTCACGATTCGCAGTATTTTCTATCCGTTACTAGGAGATAAAATTTACGGACGCTGGGGGGACTTAATTGATATCATTTCTGTTATCGCCACCGTTGTAGGTCTCGCCACCTCATTGGGATTAGGGGCGCAACAGGTAAATGCTGGTATAGAATACCTTTTCGGAATCGGCTATTCGCGACAAGCGCAAATGATCATTATCGCCGTCATTACCGCCCTTGCTACCCTTTCTTTGCTTGCTGGATTAGATAAGGGCATTCGAAGACTAAGCGAAGTCAATATGGGCTTAGCTATGGTATTACTGGTGTTTGTTCTTGCCATCGGACCTACAGCTTTTCTAATGGACAGCTTCGTACAGAATCTAGGATACTACATCGATAACTTCTTCAAAATTGGTCTATGGACCGAATCTTTTGTTGGGGTTAAAGATGATTCAAACTGGCAAAATGTTTGGACCGTATTCTACTACGCTTGGTGGATCGCGTGGTCACCGTTTGTAGGGATATTCATTGCACGCGTATCGAAAGGCCGCACTATCACTGAATTTATTTTAGGCGTGGTCCTTGTTCCCTCTCTTTTGACCTTCTTATGGATGAGTATTTTCGGAGGTAGTGCACTGTACTTTGAACTGCTTGGAGATCACGGCATTACCGCTGCAGTGAATGAAAACGTCGCTACTGCCATATTTAAATTATTAGAAAGGTACCCCTTAGTTAGCATATCCTCTGGCCTAGCCATACTACTTACCACTAGCTTCTTTGTTACGAGCTCTGACAGCGGCTCAATGGTGGTTGATACGCTTACTTCTGGTGGGCGTCATGATGCGCCAAAGATTCAGAAGATTTTTTGGGCGGCTATGGAAGGAACTACCGCTTCAGTGCTCTTGCTTTATGGGGGACT
>CATAQZ010000189.1 GCA_949487015.1 Flavobacteriales bacterium UBA4585 | reverse complement strand
TTAAGCCGCGGGGTTTCTTTACGGCAATGGCCGCACTCACTATCCCAGAAATAAAGAATAGTGATCGGACTCTGAACTTCGGACAACTTCATACGTCCGTTATTTTGTGTGTCAAAGGCAAAATCTGGCGCAGGTCGACCAATGAGCTCAGTGGCGAGGCCTTCAGCCTTTTCTCGGATTTTACCTAGGTCTTCTTTAGACATCCAATTCGCGTAACCGCTGACATAAAATTGGTTTACAAGCCAAACAAATACCTCATCTTCTCCCATGAATTTCGAGGTTTCATAGTGATACGTTGCCGTACTGATGAGGACTTTTCTAATCTGTTCATCGAGCGGTTGTGAAAAGAGTCTTTCAAGATGATAGATGATAGTATCTGGATTGTGACCCAATACTTGGTCGAAATATATAGTCCGATTCTTCTCGAAAAATGGATTGATAAAGGTGCTTATCGAATTTAGGTTTGTGTAGTCCCAAAAATGACTGCGCAGCCAAAACACATTCGTATCTGGGTTTAATGGAATCAATTGTGGCATCAGAAAGTCACGCAAAGCGTCATCCTTTATCCCCAATAAAAAAGCGCGAACGTCCTCTTCCGATGGTGGTGCTCCTGTAGTCGGGGTGACAAGAGATTTAAACGCTTGAAACTCGTCGATTCCAGCGCCTTTTAGGTCTACTTCAGTCAACGAATTATAATCAGCTGAAATCTCAAGAAGACCCTCCGAAATGACTAGATCGAAGGTGTGCATTCCATCTATGTACAATACGAAAATTCCACGTTCTTGCTGCGTCCATTCTGCCTCGAAGCATCCTGAAACGGTACTAACGGGAACCTCTTGTTTAACGGCTAAACCTTTACCACGCAGGTATGCGATTTTCACTGAAGTGACCGAATCCGGTAAATTGGCAATGCAGCCCTTTAGAACAGGATTAGTCTGAGCGGAAAGGAAAGTATTGGAGACGAGAAATATAAAGGCAATCAGAAAACGGGTCATTTTCATAAGGTATGCGGGGTTTAACATGTTTCAAAGTTACAAATTCGCCAAAGGCGTACTCAACTTTTCATGTACGCCCTCGAACCAGTGGATTAATTGGGCTGTAAGATTCGATTGAGACCGATTCACCAGCACCCGACCATCGACCTCCACAATGGGTGTCAGCTCACCCATAGATCCGGTTCCAAAGGCTTCATCCGCTGCATAAAGTTCCGTTAATGAGATATTCCGCTCCTCCACCGCCATACCATTAGCTTGAGCCAATTCTATCACTAATCCGCGTGTTATTCCATGAAGACAAGCATCGGCAGTTGGTGTGAGCAACGTCCCGTTTTTCACCATAAAAATATTAGTGCCGTTCATCTCAGAAATAAATCCAAGGTTGTCCAGCATTAATGCGGAATCCACGCCGGCGTGGTTGGCTTGAATTTTAGCAAGGATATTATTTATCAGGTTATTGTGATGAATTTTAGAATCGACATGCATGGGGCTGTTGCGACGAATAGCACTCGTCATGATTCTTATGCCTTTTTCATTATCGTACACTGGAGGTTTCCATTCCGCCAAAACAATCAAGGTCGGGCCGCTTTGGTTTAATCTGGGATCCATCCCAGAAGTGATTTTCTCTCCTCTAGTCAGAGTCAATCGAATGTGCGTGTCTTTTGTCATTCCATTCGCTTCTAGTGTCGCTTTGATGGCCGATTTTATACTGGCCCGCGTTGGAATGGATTCAAAAGCCATGGCCCGAGCGGAATCTTCTAACCGGTCCAAATGCCGCTCCAAACAGAAAACCCCGTTTTCGTAGACGCGCATTCCTTCCCATACCGCATCACCACCTTGCACGGAGCTGTCAAATACTGAAACCTTTGCATCTGCACGCTCTACTAATCTGTGGCCAACCCACACCTTTATATTTTTATTTCT
>CATAQZ010000188.1 GCA_949487015.1 Flavobacteriales bacterium UBA4585 | reverse complement strand
TTAAGCCGCGGGGTTTCTTTACGGCAATGGCCGCACTCACTATCCCAGAAATAAAGAATAGTGATCGGACTCTGAACTTCGGACAACTTCATACGTCCGTTATTTTGTGTGTCAAAGGCGAAGTCTCTCGCCTTATTACCAACTAATTCTGTTGACAGACCGTCCGACTTTTCTTTGATTTTCGCAAGGTTTTCTTTGCTCACCCAGTCCGCATATCCGGTGTTATAAAAAGTCTGAGCCAACCACACAAACACCTTATCCTCTCCCATATAATTGGAGGTCTCGTAGTGATAGGTAGCGCTACTGATAAACACTTTTCTGATCTGCTCATCCATTGGGCTATTTAACAACTTATTGAGATGCTTTATAACGGAATCTGGATTATGACCCAATACTTGTTCGAAGTATACCTTCCTGTTCTTTTCAAAGAAAGGATTGATCAGTGTGCTTTTAGAGTAGAGGTTAGTGTAGTCCCAAAAATGTGAACGTAGCCAATACACATTTGTATCTGGATTAATTGGATAGATTTGCGGCAATAAGAAATCCTTCAAGGCGGGATCCTTAATTCCCAAAAGATATCGCTCTATTGATGTTTGTTCTGGTTTTGCGCTCAACAAAGACTTAAAACCTTCAAATTCCTCGATACCGGGTCCTTCGAGCGATACTTTAACAAGGTCATTATAGTCCGCGTTAATGGTCAAATTACCGTTAGAGATTACCAGATCAAAGGTGTGCTCTCCATCAATATATAGGATGAATATTCCTCGCTCCTCTTGCTCCCAAGCTGCTTCAAAACATCCGTTTTTGACGGGGATTTCCTGTTTTACAGCGAGGCCTTTCCCCTTGAGGTAAGCAACCTTTACACTCGATAGTGTATCAGGGGCATTTGTTATGCACCCGCTTATTATGGGATTAGATTGTCCTATCAAGATGTAGGAAACTAAAAATCCCGCTATTAAAAATAGATTTCGCATAGTCATTAGGTAAGGTTAACAGATATTGCTAAAATAACGAGAGTTTAGAGCGACTCCAACGGCGTACTCAACTTTTCATGCACGCCTTGAAACCAGTGGATCAATTGGGCCGTAAGATTCGATTGCGACCGATTCACCAGCACCCGTCCATCGACCTCCACAATAGGTGTCAACTCGCCCATAGAACCAGTTCCAAAGGCTTCATCCGCAGCATAGAGTTCCGTTAATGAGATATTCCGCTCCTCGACCGCAACGCCATTCGCCTGGGCCAATTCAATGACTAATCCGCGTGTAATCCCATGAAGACAAGCATCGGCAGTCGGCGTCAACAACCGACCGTTTTTCACCATAAAAATATTCGTGCCGTTCATCTCCGCAATAAACCCGAGGTTGTCCAGCATCAATGCGGAATCCACGCCGGCGTGGTTAGCTTGAATTTTAGCGAGGATATTATTAATCAGATTATTGTGATGAATCTTGGAATCGACATGCATAGGGCTGTTGCGACGAATAGTGCTCGTCATGATTCTTATGCCTGTTTCATTATCGTATACCGGAGGTTTCCATTCCGCCAGAACAATCAAGGTCGGGCCGCTTTGGTTTAATCTGGGATCCATCCCAGAGGTGATTTTCTCCCCTCGAGTCAGTGTCAATCGAATGTGCGTGTCTTTCGTCATTCCATTCGCTTCTAGCGTCGCCTTGATGGCCGATTTTATACTGGCCCGCGTTGGAATGGATTCAAAAGCCATGGCCCGAGCGGAATCTTCTAATCGGTCCAAATGGCGCTCCAAACAAAACACACCGTTTTCGTACACGCGCATTCCTTCCCATACTGCATCACCGCCTTGCACGGAGCTGTCAAAAACGGAAACCTTAGCATCGGCACGCTCTACTAATCTGTGGCCAACCCACACCTTAATATTTTTATTTCTAGGATCAAATTGTTGTAGCATGGTTAAAATTTAAATCGGTTTGAAAATAAGGAAAGGTAGGCAGGTAAAGCTGCTTCAACCACTTTTTCGTGCTCCGTTACCAAGGGCTCCGGCAGCGCCTTTGGTGGGCCAAAACTTGTACTCTGGTGTACATTGCTGTACCAATGCTTTGCCCAGGGGCCGTCGTACGCTTTTGCACCCGCCGGCCAACTCAACATTTCCGGACACCAAGCCAATTCGAGCGCTTCGCAAATTCGAGGCAATGTGCGTGCTGGATCCGCAAGCATTTCATCTGAATCTACAATGATTTTCTTACCCGGCAATCGTGCTACTTTTTGCCACTGCTGCCATTCTTGATCTAAACCTATATCCTCGGCTGTAACATTGGGAATAACCTTCGCAAAGCTTTGAACGACTTTACGCGGATGTCTGATCCAAAAAATAAAAGCACTCTGCTGCGCCCAATCCCAAGGTTCATCTACCATGTGGTGCGCCATGTTCTTAAGATAAACCTCATCGTGGTTTTCAGCCAATTTTTGAATTGCACCCGCAATATCCACTAAATCCGTAGGCCACTTTTGTAGCGTTTCTAATCGACCGGGGTGATTCAAACCCTTGTTTTGAAGGAACTTCCCGTACATCGGCTCATCAAATACAGCGCAACCCGGACGTTGTGCGAAACTGTACATCAGGGCCGTACTTATGTTCCTGGGACCCGATATGGCGTGAATGATCTTGCTCATGCCATCAAGTTAACATAAACCCACTGGATTTTTTGCCTACCGGCAAAAGAACCAACTCTGGGGCCCTTGTACCCAAACAACTGCCGCGCGCAGCTTTGCTGCACTGCGACTTTTTCATGGCCCAAGCTGGAAGCAAGCTTCCGCTTGGTTCCATGAAAAAAGCCGCGCACCTTCCGGTGTGCGGCTTTTTGTTTGTGGGCCATACTGGATTCGAACCAGTGACCTCTGCCCTGTCAAGGCAGCGCTCTAAACCAACTGAGCTAATGGCCCTATTGCGGTGCAAATATATGTTGTGAAAGTTTCGATTGCTCATTTAAGTTTCGATTTACTCAGTCGAGCCGTAAAAAAAAGATATCATTAGTACCTTCGACTGCTTCTATTAAATATGAGATATATGAAACTAAGATTGCTGATTCTTTCACTCTTCCTCTCTGTTAGCGCTTGGAGCCAAGCGACGTTTACAGTAGTAGTAGGTGGAACTATTGTAGATTCAACCACGGGAATGGGACTATCAAATTATCCGGTCATTGTAAGCGACTCATCAAATACCGCCTTTGGGGGTATGACCACTACCCTATTCACGGATGCAAATGGCAATTATAATGACACGCTACTTTTATACGGTACTAACGGTGTACTCATAGTACAAACGCAAGACAGTTGCAGTGGTAATTGGCTGAGTGCTTCAACTGTATACGGAAACAATACATCATCTTTCTTCTCCTTTTACAACACCTTTGCGCTGTGCGGATCTACTGGCTCCGGCAGTGGTTCAGGGGGAGGCGGATCGAGTACAAGTGCTTGTGTTGCCCAATATTCTTTTGATTCGACATTAACCGGTATGGGTCAGATTGTGCTCTATAATTCTTCATATGTTGATAGCACCTTACAAAATGCCACAGTTACCTATGTTTGGGACTTTGGTGATGGAACTACTGCTGTTGGTGCTTACCCTTCGCATGTGTATACCGCAGCTGGCTCCTATGCGGTTTGTTTGACCTTAAACGCTCAATCGAATACAGCTATTGGGATGGCTTCGTGCACTAGCACCTACTGTGACACGGTTGTAGTGGATACTTCCGGTAATGTGAGTTATAAAAATCTCAATGTGACACTGAATGTATTTGACCCAGCTCAGCTGTCACTGGAAGAATCTGAAACACCACCGATAAAAATATATCCTAATCCAAGCAGCGGACTCGTATGGGTCGAATTGCCGCAGCGTTCAGACATTCAATTATTTTCCATGACCGGTCGTCGTCTGTTTACTGGGTTCGACTTGGAGGAAAAAGTACAATTGCCGCTCTTAAATGCTGGAAGCTATCTGATTGAGGTTGTGAATGCTGAAGGAAAGACGTACCAATTACTCTTGGTACATTAACTTAAAAATCGAAGGCAAACTGCCTAAAAACAAATAACTTAGAATTAATGTCGGGTGCTCAATTAATTAGTCGATATTTGCACTTTAAATTATATTATGAATCAAGGAACAGTAAAGTTCTTTAACGGAGACAAGGGATTTGGCTTCATTAAAGACGACGAGTCAAACACAGAGTACTTCGTACACGTAACAGGTTTGGTTGACCAAATCGAAGAAGGCGACAGTGTCGAGTTTGAATTGACAGAAGGAAGAAAAGGATTAAACGCTGTAAATGTAAAGCAGCTCTAAGTTTATATCAGTACATTCCAAAGGCCTCCAGAAATGGGGGCCTTTTTTATTTCCCATAGTTTCACTCATAAAAAAAGCCCCAGCATAGGCTGAGGCTTTTAGTAGCTCCGAAGGGAATCAAACCCTTATCTCAGGCTCCGGAAACCTGCATTCTATTCGTTGAACTACGGAGCCAAACTTAGTTGGCGAATATCGGTTAATTAACCGATTACTGCACCGCTATCTGCACCGTTTTCTGGAGTCATCAATCTCAAGCTTCCATCACCATCTTCTGCCATTAACAGCATCCCTTGGCTTTCAACACCTCGAATTTTACGCGGTGGGAGATTCATTAAAACCGTTACTTTTTTACCCACCATTTCTTCTGGGCTAAAATGCTCGGCAATACCAGAGACTATGGTGCGTTGATCCAGTCCTGTATCTACTAAAAACTTCAACAATCGATCCGCTTTAGGTACGCGTTCTGCTTCGAGAATGGTTCCCACTCTTAGGTCCATAGACATGAATTGGTCAAAAGAGATATCTTCTTTCTGTGGCATGTGTTTCTTTTCTGTAGTTGAAGGTGCCTTTGCGGCCTCATTAGCGGCGGCAGATGCTTGCAACTTTTTACGCTGCGCTTCAACTTGTTCATCTTCGATTTTTGAGAATAATAAGGCACTTTCGCCCAATTGCGTTCCCGCAGGAACCACAATTTCTTCGTTAGACTGCTCCCAAGTTGGCACTCCACTCTGATTCAGCATGCCCCGTAATTTCGAGGCAGTGGTCGGAAGAAACGGTTCAAAAACTATGGAGGCAATACCCGTAATCTGAGTAGCAACGTACAAAGCCGCTCCCGCTCGAGCAGGATCTTGCTTGTACACCTTCCAGGGCTCTTGCTCTTGAAGGTATTTATTTCCTAATCGGGCCACGTTCATGGCCTCATTTAAAGCATCGCGGAATTTAAAGGCATCCAATGATTTCGCAATTCTACGTCCACATTGGGTCAATGCTGCTAATGCTTCACGATCGGCATCCGTAAGAACGCCTGGCTCTTGAACTACACCGTCAAAATATTTGTGCGTGAGCACCATTACACGATTCACAAAATTACCGAGTCCAGCTACCAATTCACTGTTGTTGCGTGTTTGGAAATCTGCCCACGTAAAGTCGTTGTCCTTAGTTTCTGGCATGGTCGCGGTCAACGCATAACGCAATACATCTTGCTGCCCAGGGAAGTCCTGCAAGTATTCGTGTAACCAAACTGCCCA
>CATAQZ010000187.1 GCA_949487015.1 Flavobacteriales bacterium UBA4585 | reverse complement strand
TTTGGAGTACCAACTCCTGGGTTGATCTTTCCAGAAGCATGACCTACAACCTCATGAAGTGCCGTATGCATTTTTGAGCCCAATTCTCCATACTTTTCCGCACGCTCATTGTGCATGGTTGAAAACCCAAATTCTTGAGCCATTCCTTTACCAGCGCTTGCATGGTAGGCATCTTCAATATTACCTAAGGATACCGACTTTGAGCCGTGTTCAACGCGAATCCAGTTTGCATTAGGAAGATTTACACCGATAGGCGTAGCGGGAGTTGCATCACCGGCTTCACCGGCTACGGTAACGATTTTATAGCTTACGCCCACTACACTTTCCTTCTTGTGGTCATCCATGATAGGACTATGATCTTCAAACCATTGTACATTATCTGCGACCACAGCCATTCGTTCGCTCGCATCAAAGTCTTTGACTTGAACGACCGTCTCGTAGGAGCCGCGGTATCCCATAGGGTCATTATATACTTCGACGAAACCATTGATGTAATCTACATCACCGCCGGTTGTTTTGACCCATGCGATATTGTAGTCATCCCACTTTGTAAGATCTCCTGTCTCATAGTATTCGATCAAAAGTGTCAATGCGGCAGCTTGATCATCATTTTCCGCAACTTCTTTTGCCTTTTCTAGGTGACCAATTATTTCTTGAATGCTGCTCGCGTAACGTCCGCGTGCGCTAAATACTTCTTCATAAATCGCTCCATTTTCATCACGCGAAAGACGGCTATTTAGCCCATGACTAACTGGACGGTCCGGGTCGGCATCTACTTTCGCAGCGTAAAAAGCTTCCGCTTCTTCCTGCGAGATGTCCGGGGCATAGAAATTAACTGCAGAAGCCAGTAATAAATCTACGCCATCTGCACGATTCACTTTCTTTGCATCAAATTCAGGATCGAAAATCGCGCGTTGCGCTTCTTCCGATAGTGTAATACCGATCGATTCTAAAGTAGAAAGGAACCAGGCCTGGTCGAAATCGGCAGCGAATTTCATATTGCTGTAATGGTGGTGAATACCGTTTGCGAAGAATACACGTTTTGCATAAACCTCAAAATCAACGTATTGCTGACCTTCACGATCAACAACGCCATCGCTGGAAAGAATAGCTTCAAGCGCTTTTCGTATTTCTAAATTATGGCGGTAATTACAATCCCACATAATATCTCGACCTGCCAATCCTGCTTGCGTCAGGTGATAGGCATAAATGCGTTGTTGCGGTTTGAGATCATCCCATGAAGGGATTTGGTAGCGCAATACTTTGATATCTGCAAAGCGGTCTACTTGCCACTGAAAGTCATTATGTGCAGTTTCGGTGTGCATTTCTTCTGTTTGGTTACAGGAGCTCAAGACTAGCGCAGCCGCAGCTCCTAGGAATACAATTTTTTTCATCTGAATTTGGGTAATTAGATCTGTAAGATACTACAGAAAATTGCCTAATACTAAAGACGATAGTAGCCAAAAAAAAAGCCGGCTCATAAAAGCCGGCTCTAAAGTTTATTGTATCACTAATCGGGTCGTGCCCTGCGGTTTTCCGGTATCATCGAAGCACCGTAGAATGTATGAACCCTTAGGGATTCTGCTGACGTCCCATCGACCATTGGCCTGAGCTTGACGAAGCTCCCACTGTTGACCGAGGCTATTGTAAAGGCAAACCTTGAATGGAGTCGGGGTGATAGTTACCCCGTCTATGGCAGGATTGGGATACGTAAGGTAGTGGGTCATTTCTTCTTTTAAACCTATCCCAGACGAGACTTGGAATATTATAGATAAGTCTTGCGCTAAAAACCCATCAGTAAGTCGTAAAGCTAGAATGTATGGAGTACTTCTAGTTTGAGCGGTGCTCGGTGCCCAAAGTATATTCCCTTCTATCGAATCGTTTAATCCTGAACCAGTACTCGTCCATTGGGCCGGATTAGGAGATGTGAAAAAGGGCTCGCCAAAGGCGTCAGCATATAAGATATTACCATCAGGCGAATAGCCGGAGACAGATAGAGAAAATGATGAGTTTTGAATCAAGTTGACATACACATTGCCTAAGCTGTCTACGGGTAGATTACCTGCATTCCAAATAGGGCTGGTAATACTCGTTTGAACAACAATAAATTGCATATCCCTGCGTATCTCACCTATTTTCTGACCGTTTCTAAATTCTTCTACTAATACTGAAGTGACAAAATTACCTAACATAGTGGCGGTCCATGTTATCGTTCCAGTGATAGGGTTAATGGTCATAGGATTAGTCACTGTACCGGGTGGTAAAGTATAACCAGGACAAGCGGTATTTAGTGATTTCAGCGGTTGGGATAAGCTCCAAAACAATGAATCCCCATCGGGGTCAAAAGGAAGTGGATTGTATTGCCATGGTGTATTTGAGGGTAAAAATATTGATGCTGGAACAAGAAACCATGGTGTAGAATTAGAAGTACTATCAAAAACGGTAACACTTGTTTGCAGGAACATACTTTGGCTTAACGGAGTCGATATGTTTTGTATTGCTCCATTCCTACAGCAATTACTCCACCCAATAGTGTAAGTGCCACTATTAACAAAGGTTACAGTATCAATAAAGAAATAAACTTCAACCCCATATGGATACATGGGTAATGTATTACCGCTTAAAACAGAGTCGTAAGGAGTGGTTAAGGTAGCTACGTTTGTTCCTGCCGAATCCGTAATATCAAATTGTGCAGTGGTTTGCATTGGAATACCGGCAGTATCTCTATAAACGGTCATTACAATTTGATATTGCGATCCATTAATTTGTTGCGCAACGATTTCTCCTCCCATGAGATGGGTCGCTTTACCACTTATAGTGCATAAAAGGGTTAAAAGCAGCGATAAGAATGTAATTTTTTTCATATAAATGAGCATTATTGAGTAGTCTCAAGGTACAATTAATGAATGAGAAGGGTAATTACAGCTTTTCTTCTACGCCGTTTGGAAAGGTTTCTACGTAGAGTTGTTCTAACTTTTCCCGCGCCCACGGCGTTTTTCGTAGGAATTTTAGAGAGGATTTAACAGAAGGGTCGAACGTAAAGCAACGCACAGGAACTCTTAATGCCAATTGTTCCCAACCATAAAATGCAACCAAAGCTTCTACCATATGTAGCAGCTTTACACCGTGCAGTGGATTATTTAACTGACTCATTCTCCTGATTTTGAAATGTCCAAGCAACGAATTGACTGGACTTTTTACCATGAGTCATTTCAATAACTTTTAAATCTGTTGGGTTCCCCTTACGTATGAATCTCTTAAAGGTGCGTACATGTTCTTTTTTTGAAACCAAACAGGTAAACCAATGAATTTGCGATCCATATTCGGCACTTTCTATCGCAAGCTTTTTTAAGAATGCCTCTTCTCCGCCTTTATACCAGAGCTCATTTGCACTTCCGCCAAAATTGTGGTGTGTTTCATCCGCACCGTGTAAGTTCTTGTTTTTACGAGCATTTGCTGCTAACGCCTCACTCTTATTCTTGTAGAAGGGGGGATTGCAAACTAAGAGGTCAAATTGTTCCTTTTTTTCGATTATACCAGGAAGGATTAGGCTTTTAAACTCTTGCCGTCTAATTTTTGTACCGAGCATGCTTGCATTCATTCGAATCAGTCCCTTCGCATAAGAAATAGCCTCTTTATCTACCTCTGATCCAACGCATTCCCAGTTAAAGGCAGCAGTTCCTAAAAGCGGATAAATCAGTGATGCACCCGTGCCGATATCCAGCATTCGTGCTCGTCTTCCTTCCAACTTAGGCAGCAAATCGTTTGCATGCAGTAAATAGTCGAATCGTCCGGGAACAGCAGGGCAGAGGTGTCCTTCTTTTAAAGTCCAATTCACGTTAAAACGCCACTTTAACAGTGCTTTATTCAACAGATAAACAGCCTCTGGATCACTAAAGTCTATGCTTTTTCTCGCAAACTTCCCCGGTATTATGAATGCTTCAAGTTCAGGAACCGCATTTACCAGAGGAGAAAATTTATAATTTGAATCAAATGGGTTGTTTACGTGCACGTGCTGTATTCCTTAAGAATAAGCAAGGTAGTAAAGGCTTAGATTAGAAAGAATTCCCCGGTCAATTACCTTTCGCATGTTATCGACAATAATATAGACGCGATTTGCTAGAAATTGCAGGCGGTATACAAGCAAAAAATAGAATGCAAGGCAATACCGCTCTTTTTATTGTTTTA
>CATAQZ010000186.1 GCA_949487015.1 Flavobacteriales bacterium UBA4585 | reverse complement strand
GCAAAATCTAATCCATTGCTCTGGTAAATGATACCGCGTGTACTATTGACTAAAACACCAAAGTCTTTATTCGTCGCTTGTTTTAATACTTCTTCGAGAGAACCGCCCTGCGCACCAACACCTGGAACTAAAAAGAAATGGTCAGGAGCAATGGAGCGTAAACGTGCTAAATGCTCAGTCTTCGTTGCACCCAAAACAAACATTAACTGATCAGCAGTAGCCCATTCCTGCGCTTTTTTAACAACGCTTTCGAACAGCGCTTCACCTTCTGCGTTCTCAATAAACTGAAAATCGAACGCGCCTTTGTTTGAGGTAAGTCCCAACAGTATTACCCATTTATTTGGGAATTCAAGAAAAGGAGTCACACTATCCTCACCCATATAAGGGGCTACAGTGACACTATCGAAATTCATGTTTTCGAAAAATGCCTTTGCATACATTTTTGAGGTATTTCCAATATCACCGCGCTTGGCATCTGCAATAGTGAAAATTTCTGGATACCTCTCATCTAAATATTGAATGGTCTTCTCAAGGCTTTGCCAACCTTTAACGCCCATGGATTCATAAAAGGCAATATTAGGTTTATAGGCAACTGTAGATGCAGCGGTCGCGTCGATGATGGCTTTATTAAAGGTGAACACTGGATCCTCCTCATGCAATAAATGCGCTGGGATTTTTTCCAAATCCGTATCCAACCCCACACAAAGCACACTTCGCTTTGCTCTAATTTGCTCAATTAACGCTTCTCTATTCATCTTGCTCTAATAATCGTCCGATCCTTCTTTCATTTTCTCAGCATTCTCGGCCATGTGAAGTTCGTCAATAAACTTCTGGATATCCCCATTAACCACATCGTTCAGATTATAGCTGGTTAAACCGATTCTATGATCGGTGACTCGTCCCTGGGGATAATTGTAGGTTCGAATTTTTGCCGAACGATCACCCGTACTCACCATGGTTTTACGCTGAGCTGCCTGCTCCTCCTGCTTCTTTTTGAACTCCATATCAAACATTCGAGAACGCAATACTTTTAACGCTTGTTCGAAGTTTTTATGTTGACTTCGACCGTCTTGACATTCTACCACGATACCAGTGGGAAGGTGTGTCAAGCGTACGGCACTTTCTGTCTTATTCACGTGCTGCCCTCCTGCTCCTTGTGAACGGTACGTATCTTTTTTAACGTCTTTCATATCCAGGTCCACATCGACTTCCTCCGCTTCTGGAAGAACGACTACGGACGCTGCAGAAGTATGTACACGACCTTGACTCTCAGTCGCAGGAACGCGTTGAACGCGGTGCACACCACTTTCATATTTTAAAATGCCATAAACCGATTCGCCGTTTACCTCAAAAGAAACTTCTTTAAAGCCACCAGACGATCCTTCATTCATGGTAAGAACTTCTACCTTCCAGCCTCTACCTTCACAATAACGCTGGTACATTCTAAATAAATCACCTGCAAAAATGGCTCCTTCATCGCCACCGGCACCCTGACGAATCTCGACTAATGCATTTTTATCGTCCTCTGGATCTTTTGGTAAGAGTAGCAACTTTACTTCCTCCTCTAAAGCTTCAAAAGTAGGCTCCAATTCATCCAATTCCATTTTCGCCATCTCACGAAAATCGGCATCTTTCTCCTCTTTCAAAACGCCCTTAGCTTCTTCTATACGGCTGGACAATTCTAAGTACTGCAATCTAACTTCTACCAGTGGCTTCAGGTTTTTATACTCACGATTCAGCTGAACATAGCGTTTGCTATCAGATATAACATCAGGCTGAATAATGAGATCATTCACCTCATTGAAGCGCTGAAAAATCACATTAAGCTTGTCGATCATCGCCATTACTTCTCGTACTTAAAGGTCCCGAACTCACTACTAATGGTCAATTCTTTAGCGGCACTTTCTTCAACCCTACCTACAATCTTTGCGGCTACCCCAAAGCTTTCACTTATGGCGATAATTGCATCCGCTATGGAAGGATCTACATACAACTCCATACGGTGTCCCATGTTGAACACTTGGTACATTTCTTCCCAGCTCGTGCCGCTCTCCTCTTGAATCATTTTAAACAGTGGTGGTATAGGGAAGAGCGAATCTTTAATAACGTGTCCTTTTTCTAGGAAGTGTAAAATCTTCGTTTGTGCACCCCCCGAACAATGTACCATACCATCAATTTTATCGCGGTACTGCTCCAGGACTTGCTTAATAATAGGCGCGTACGTTCGTGTAGGGCTCAGAACCAATTTTCCTGCGTCTAAATCCGTATCGGTAGCCTCCGTTAGCGTTTTTCTTCCAGTATAAACTAGCGACTCCGGAACTGCAGGATCGAAGCTTTCAGGATACTTTACAGCTAATGCTTTACCAAACACATCGTGACGAGCGCTGGTCAATCCATTAGACCCCATCCCACCGTTGTATTCGGATTCATATGTGGACTGACCAAAAGAGGCCATTCCCACGATCACATTCCCGGCTTTAATATTTGCATTATCTATAACATCAGAACGTTTCATACGTGCAACCACAGTGCTATCGACTATGATAGTACGAACGAGATCACCAACATCCGCTGTTTCTCCGCCTGTGCTGATGATATCTATACCGTGTTTTCTATATTCTTCTAAAAGCGATTCCGTACCACCGATGATCGCACTGAGTACCTCACCCGTAATTAAACCTTTATTACGACCGATCGTGGAACTAAGCATAATATTCTCCGTAGCGCCCACACAAAGCAAATCATCGATATTCATGATTAATGCGTCTTGAGCGATACCCTTCCATACACTTAAGTCACCGGTCTCTTTCCAGTACATGTAAGCGAGTGAACTTTTAGTACCTGCACCATCCGCATGCATGACCAGACAATAGTCTTCATCACCCGTCAGATAATCTGGGACTATTTTACAGAAGGCCTTTGGAAACAAGCCTTTATCAATGTTTTTGATTGCATTGTGGACGTCCTCTTTCTGGGCACTAACGCCTCGTCCTGTATAGCGGTCTGATGTATTATTCATGCTGCAAAAATAACGAGAAAGCGCGCACGGGAGACCCGTGCGCGCTTTTCATTTTAATAGTTTATGCTACTTAATCTGAAT
>CATAQZ010000185.1 GCA_949487015.1 Flavobacteriales bacterium UBA4585 | reverse complement strand
CAAAAGGTGTTGCAGACGGGGGAGACGAATACAGAAAAGTTCGATTTTGTCCGTTCCGCATGTCTTGCACTGGACACTATAGATCCTATTCCGCCTGCTTTTCATCTGTCCATCTGGGCCCGATTAACCACCTACCTGGGATTCGCTCCCAACCTCAACGCATCGAACGGGACCAATTATTTCGACCTTCACAACGGCAACTTCGTCCCGGAGCCGCCACTTTTGCACGCGTATCTTCAGCCGGAAGCGAGTGAAAACCTTCGAATCGCATTGGAATGGAATTTTGATGGGCCGCTGGGTATATCGAAGCAGGGCCGATCAGATTTAATGGATGGGTTGAGCAGGTACATGAACATTCACCTTGACGGATTTGGTACCTTTAAGAGTTTAGATGTGCTGAAAGAGCTGTTTGCGTAAAAGCTAATTTTCACAAAAACGCCTTGTTTTTATGCAAAATCAGCGAAAAATGACGCGAAATCGCTCAAAAAACAGCGAAAACGGACAAAAACTGTAAAAACAACCGACACTCTGACACGTGACCGTGGTTGGTAGGATATTTGCTATTTTAACGGTGTAACTAATTCTTAAAGAACTACATGAATAATTCTTTTCCTAAGTGGTTGATTCCTGCGTTTGCAGCCTTCCTCTTTATTCTCGTGTTTTCATCACGATTGTTTGTTAAAATTGAATCCGGTGAAGCGGGTGTTCAATACGATTTGGTAGCCGGTCTTAAAGTTGACCGTGTCTACGACCAAGGTTTGAAAATCATCGCACCGTGGAACCGTATGTTTATTTACAGCACACGTATTCAGGAAGACCGCTCCGTAATGGAGGTACTTAGTGCGAACGGTTTGACCATTCGTGCGGAGCTTTCCTACCGTTACCGTCCGTTCCAGGATAAAATCGGCTACTTGCACAATGAAGTAGGTGAGAATTACCACGAGCGCATTATCATACCTGAAATTCGTTCTGCAACGCGCGAAATCATCGGTAAATATTTACCAGAAGAGCTGTACAGTTCGAAGCGTGACAGCATCCAGACGGAGATCTTTGATCTAGCTGCAGAGCGTATCAAGGGTAAATACATTGAATTGGATGCAGTTTTGATTCGTGACGTAGGGTTACCGGATAAATTGAAGCAGGCGATCGAGCGCAAGCTAGAGCAAGAGCAGGTTTCTTTAGAATATGAATTCCGTTTGACTCAAGCTCAAAAAGAAGCAGAACGTCAGCGTATTGAAGCAGAGGGTAAAGCTGTAGCGAACCGTCTGTTGAGCCAGTCACTCACGGATAAGATTCTTCGCGACAAAGGGATTGATGCGACGTTAAAGTTGTCAGAAAGTCCTAACAGTAAAGTGATTGTTGTGGGCGGAAGCGATGGACTTCCGTTGATATTGGGAAACAACTAATCGGTTCAACTGATTAAAATTGAGATAGAAAGGCGGCCACATGGCCGCCTTTTTTTATATTCGGAGTCCCCGTCGACCTAGCACTACGACTGAAACGAACGAACAAAATCGCGAATGGACTTGCATGTTGCATTATCTCCTGGAGATGTACTGTACTGGTTTGGCTGGGCGGCAGCACTATTTGTTATCCTCTTCCCGCTGTGGTTGGGCGGCCAATTAGGTCTTGTAGCCCGAAGAAAATTTGAGCGCGGTTGGGCACTGGTTTTGGTGGCTGCGTACCTCGCGATGACGGGACTTTCCATTTCTCGAGGTGAATTTAGCTGGGGCAGTTCCTTGCTCTTTCACATGTGCGGCTTCTCGCGGCTCTTGCTCATCGGTTACTTTTTTACCGGTAAACGCTGGATGGGAGAATTGGTCACCTTCACCGGTATTGCAGGTGGTTTGCAAAGCTTGCTTACTCCGGAATTTACCCACGGTATCAACGTGGTTTATGCCTTTGATTATTATGTCAATCACGCATCCATCATTGCCGTTGGATTCTACATTATTGTGGTGCAACACAAGCGCCTAAAAAAGCGGGCTTGGCTCCGCAGCTTCGGTCGAATACAACTCATGGCGCTCATTGCGCTTGGTGTAAATCTACTGACTGGTGGAAATTACATGTACCTCATGGAACCCCCAATCGCAGATAACCCACTGATCATTACGAGCGAAAGCTTTGCCTACCTTCATGTGGTATTCTTCGAGGTCTTCGCTGCCTTGAATTTTTGGTTGATCCAAATCTTCTTGCGTCGCATTCACGTTAAAAATAGCCTCGGTTACCGGGCCGTTTAGGGCGTTAACACATCTCCAACATTTTAGGCGACAGAAGTATCTTATCTTCGCGTGTCTTAGCACGAAAATTGCTGAGTATTAAACCTTTTGACCCCAATACGCGTCTACTAGACATGAAGAACCTAAGCAATACCCTACTCCTATTCCTCGCAGTGTTTTTAACCGGAACACTCCACGCCCAGCAACCGGGCGCCCAGCGCGGCGGAAATTTCGACCCTTCTAAACTCCCGAAAATTGGTGTGATCACCGGAAAATTGGTGGACGCTGAAACCAAAGAACCGCTTGCGTTTGCTGCGGTGAAAGTCACCCACAAGATGAGTGAAGAACTGGTTACAGGCGGTATGACCAACGATCGTGGCCAGTTCAAAATCGAAGGCATTACGCTCGGACCTAACGTGATTGAATTTGCGTATGTAGGGTATAAAACGAAGACGCAGGAAGTACGATTAGGGCGTGAAGGTGTGGAGCAGTCGCTCGGTGAAATTGGCCTACAACATTCTGGAGTAGAGCTTGACGAAGTAACCGTGCAAGCGGAACGCCAGTTCATGACGAATGAGATCGACCGCAAAGTGTACGATCCTTCGAAGCTGATCTTAAGTAAGACGGGTTCTGCGACGGACATTCTTGAAAATATACCGTCGGTGGAATTGGACCTCGATGGCAACATCACGCTCCGCGGTTCTAGTGCAGTGCGCATTATGATCGACGGGCGCCCTTCGCGTTTCACGGGGGAGGACCTTACCGCGTTGTTACAAAGTTTACCGGGCAACAGTGTTGAGAAGATTGAAGTGATGACGAATCCAAGCGCGAAATACGATCCGGACGGTACGGCGGGTATGATCAATATCGTGTTGAAGAAATCGGCGTTGCAAGGTTTAAATGGATCGGTCAATGCTTCTTATTCGGGAGCAGATCGCGTGCGCGGTGGACTCAACCTGAACTACAAGGTGGATAATGTGAACCTCTTTTTTAATGCAGGACACAGTTCAGGGTTTACCCCGCGCAGTTCGTGGGCAAACCGTGAAAATTACCTTACGGACGGCACCTACAGTTTTGAGCAAGTGACGGATGGACTGGGTGGTCGCAATGGAAACAATGTTAAAACGGGAATCGATTGGACCCCGAACGACAAACATACCCTCACGCTTCAAGGCACCATCAATCAAGGGTTGCGTCCGCGTTCGGAAGAGAAAACCACGGATTGGACCACGCCAACGAGCATCTATACCATTCTCCAGGCGAATGAAGAAAACGGCATTCGTTGGAACAACAGTGCCGACCTTATTTACGACTACAAACCGAAAAAAGGCGAGGAACTGAACGTCCGGTTCAGTTACACCGACGGAAACCGTCACGACGACATGGTCTTTGAACAAGATACGCTTAACTCAGGGAGCATTAAATCGCCATCGCTGCGCTATGCAACAGAAAGTTTTGGCGACCAATGGGAGTTTAACGGTTTGGCCGATTACGTCAAGAAGTGGAACGAGGACCGCAAATTAGAGGCGGGTGTGAAGATGATTCTTCGCGATGATCTCGACGGCTTCAATAGAACAAACACCGACATCAACACGGGCATCGCCACGTTAGATCCCCTTTCTGTAAATGAATTTTTATACTCTGAAGATATTTTCGCTGCCTACGCAAACTACGGCTTCAAAAAGGGTCCGTGGGGCTTCCAGTTGGGACTTCGCGCAGAACAAGCGAACATCGAGGCCACACAAATCACGCAGGATTCGACCTTCGTCAACGACTATTTCCAAATATATCCCAGCGCGTTCATGACCTACGAGATCGCGCGTGGACGTGAACTTAATTTCAGTTACAGCCGCCGTGTCCAGCGCCCCGGTGGTCGACAGCTCAACCCATTTATAGACTACAGCGATCCATTCAACCTTCGTCAAGGAAATCCGTACCTCCTTCCAGAATTCACAGGATCGTATGAAGTAGGGTACACGCACATTTTGAAAAAAGGTTCTACCCTGAGCGCAAACGTCTACTTCCGAGATAAGAGCAATCTTATTACTTGGTTCAGCCAAGTCGACACCAACGGGATCAACACGACCACCCACAAAAACCTCAACAATGGCGAAGATGTGGGTATGGACTTTAATTTCCGCGGCCGTCTCGGCAGCAAAGGTGCCTTTGCGACGCTCGGAGGAAATTATTTTTACAGCCAGGTCAGCGGTGATATCGACGGCCGCGGCTGGGTCAACAGCGGATACGGTTTTGGTTTGAACACCATGGTGAGCACGCCGCTTTGGAAAGGCGCGAGCTTACAAATCATGGGGAATTACCGCAGTAAACGCGTCATGGCGCAGGGCATAGGCCGTCCGTTCTATTTTATGGGCGGTGGATTCAAACAAGGGTTCATGAACGACCGTTTGAACCTGTCCATCAATTGCCGGGACCTCTTCAATACCATGGGATGGAATTACGAATCCATGGGCCCCAATTTCTACCAAGAGGGCCAATTCCGCTGGAGCAACCGCATTGTTGAAGCCGGTCTAACCTACAACTTTGGCGAAGTACAACGCCGTCGTCGTCAAATGGATCGAGGAAGCGGTGGAGGTGGAATGGACATGGACATGTTCTAATAGAGTGCCATCATTGTGCAATTAGCTTACGAAGCCTCGGGTTCAATCCCGGGGCTTTTTTTATATTGAAGCATGAAATATTTGATCCGCCTAGCCCTTTTTGCCCTATTTATTGCGCCGTTTTCACTCAGCGCAGAACGTTCCATTATGGACCCTGTCGTAT
>CATAQZ010000184.1 GCA_949487015.1 Flavobacteriales bacterium UBA4585 | reverse complement strand
CTTGTCTCCGACACTAGCGTATCTTCTCTTCGTACCACCCAATACACGAATGACCAAAACTTCCTTGGCTCCTGTATTGTCTGCTACTCTTAATCTTGATTCTGTCTGTACCATGATTATTTAGCTCTTTCGATAACTTCAACCACTCTCCAATTTTTAGTCTTGGATAATGGACGAGTTTCCATAATTCTTACAGTATCACCCATGTTGCAGTCGTTTGTTTCGTCGTGAGCATGAAATTTGCTCGTAAACTTTACAAACTTCCCATACATTGGGTGCTTTACTTTGCGCTCAACCTTAACGACAACAGACTTATCCATCTTGTTGCTCGCTACTACGCCGACACGCTCTTTACGCAAGTTTCTTGTGTTTTCCATGATACTCTTATTCTTCAGTTGAGCGAGTACTCAATTCAGTGCTCAAACGAGCAATATTTTTTCTAGCAACTTTAATTTGCATAGGGTTTTCTAATGGGCTTAGGCTGTGTGTCAGCTTCATGCTCATATAGTTGGCCTTCTCCTCAGCCAAACGCTCTGCTAATTCTGCAGTAGCCAATTCTTTTATCTCTGTGTACTTCATGACTCTTACTCTTGCAAATCTCTACGTACTACGAACTTAGTGCGAACCGGCAGCTTCTGTGCAGCTAGACGCAATGCTTCCTGAGCGATATCGAAAGGAATCCCATCGATTTCGAACATGATACGTCCTGGCTTAACAACAGCAGCGTAATATTCTACACCACCTTTACCCTTACCCATACGAACCTCTAGAGGCTTCTTTGTAATAGGTTTGTCTGGAAAAATACGAATCCACATCTGACCTTCACGCTTCATGTAACGCGTTGCTGCGATACGAGCCGCTTCAATCTGACGTGCTGTGATCCATTTTGAATCTAAAGACTTTAAACCGTATGCGCCGAATACTAATTGTGCACCGCGCTGCGAGTTGCCTTTCATTTTGCCCTTAAAGACCTTTCTGTGTTTTGTGCGTTTTGGCTGTAACATCTCTAAAAGTTATTTACGGTTAGTACGCTTAGAACGACCACCACGACCACCTGGTTTGGTAGAGCCTAATTGATTACTTAAATCACGCTTGCCATAAACTTCACCCTTCATGATCCACACCTTAATACCTAGACGGCCATAAGTTGTATGTGCTTCACTCAAATGGTAATCAATGTCTGCACGGAATGTACTAAGAGGTGTACGACCATCCTTGTACATTTCTGAACGCGCCATTTCTGCACCGTTCACACGACCTGAAATCAATACTTTAATGCCTTCAGAGCCCATACGCATTGCCGCAGAAATTGCCATTTTGATTGCTCGACGGTGACTAACACGGCCTTCAATCTGACGAGCAATAGAATCTGCTACAAGTTTAGCATCAAGTTCTGGACGCTTGATCTCGTAGATATTGATCTGTACTTCCTTTCCAGTAAGCTTTTTCAACTCTTCCTTGAGCTTATCAACTTCCTGACCACCCTTACCGATAATCACACCAGGACGAGCCGTCGTGATTGTGACAGTAACCAAACGCAGCGTGCGCTCAATGATGATACGGCTGATACTTGCTTTCGCAAGACGAGCGTACATGTAATTTCTAATCTTGGCATCCTCGGCGATTTTATCACCATAGTTACGACCTCCGTACCACTGACTATCCCAGCCACGAATGATTCCTAATCTATTGCCAATAGGGTTGGTTTTTTGTCCCATTCTTCCCTTTTTAAGATTCTTTACTACCAACGATTAATGTCACATGGTTGCTGCGCTTGCGAATGCGGTGCGCACGACCCTGTGGAGCAGCCTGAATACGCTTGAGCATACGACCACTATCTACACTAATCTCTTTAACTATCAAACCAGCATCCTCTAGATTCGCTTCCTCGTTCTTTGCTTGCCAGTTCGCTATAGCGCTCAACAACAATTTCTCTAAACGATTCGACGCCTCTTTCGGGCTATACTTAAGGATGGCCAATGCCTTCTCTACCTCAACTCCACGAATTTGGTCTGCAACCAAACGCATTTTGCGAGGAGAAGTTGGGCAATCATTAAGCTTAGCAATTGCAATAGCTTTCTTCGCTGCCTTGAGCGCTTCTGCTGCATGTTTCTTTCTAGCTCCCATCTCTTATTACTTCTTATTTTTTCCGTGACCACGGAAGTTGCGGGTTGGAGAGAATTCACCAAGTTTGTGCCCTACCATGTTTTCCGTAACATAAACGGGGACAAAAGTCTTTCCATTATGAACTCCAATAGTCTGACCTACAAAATCTGGTGAAATCATAGATGCACGTGACCAAGTTTTGATCACTGTGTTTTTACCGCTCTCCACATTAGCGAGTACTTTCTTCTCTAACTTGTAGTGGATGTAAGGTCCTTTTTTAAGCGAACGTGCCATATACTTTCAGATTATTTCTTTCTACGTTCGATGATATACTTATTCGTAGCCTTCTTAGGCGTACGAGTCTTGTAACCCTTCGCTGGAATACCATTACGCGAACGTGGGTGACCACCCGAAGCGCGGCCTTCACCACCACCCATAGGGTGATCAACTGGATTCATCACAACACCACGAACACGTGGACGACGTCCTTGCCATCTACTACGACCAGCTTTTCCGCTAACCTGTAGCATGTGCTCGGAGTTACTTACAGTACCGACTGTTGCCATACAAGAAGTAAGAATCATACGAGTCTCACCTGAAGGCATCTTAATAATCGCGTATTTTCCTTCACGAGCTAAAAGCTGCGCGAATGTTCCAGCCGAACGTGCAATGATCGCTCCTTGACCAGGACGCATCTCAATGTTCGATATGATCGTACCGAGTGGAATTTCAGACAACAGCAATGCGTTACCAGCCTCTGGAGCACTGCCCTTACCGCTAACTAATTTATCGCCAACCTTGACTCCATTTACTGCAACTGAATAACGCTTCTCTCCATCCGCGTATACCAACAGCATAAGATATGCTGAGCGTAACGGATCATATTCGATCGCCTTTACAGTTGCAGGGATACCAAACTTTTCACGTTTGAAATCTACCGTACGTACTTTTTGCTTGTGTCCTCCACCTACGTAACGCATTGTCATGCGTCCGCTATTGTTTCGGCCACCACTCTTGGTCTTACCTTTAACAAGGCTCTTTTCAGGTTTCGCTGCCGTAACTTGCTCAAAGTCGTTGACTACACGAAAACGCTGTCCAGGAGTAATTGGTTTTAATTTCTTTACACCCATTGTAATTAAATATTACCGTATAAATCGATGGTCTCTCCACCAGCTACCTTAACCATCGCCTTTTTATAGGCAGATTTACGACCTCTCACTAAACCAGCCTTAGTATACTTCGTCTGGAATTTTGCAGGAACAATAGCAGTGCGAACACTTTCTACACTTACGCCGTAGAACTCTTCTACAGCTTTCTTTATCTCAACCTTATTAGCAGTTCGAACCACCTCAAAAGCATAGACGTTTTCGTCTTCGCTCTGAGCTGTTGCTTTTTCAGTAATGATTGGTTTAATCAAAATATTCATGGCTCTCTTAGCTTAAAATCGCTGTAATTTTCTCAACTGCACCCTCTGATAAAACCACTTCTGAAGCGTTCATAATATCGTAAGTGCTTATTTCTGAGGAGTTTACAACTTTAACCCCTTGTAAATTGCGGGATGACAAATATAGGTTTTTATCGTAGTCACCAACGATGAATAACGATTTTTTCTTGTCTAAACCCAAAGCCGCCATCACATTGATGAAGCTGGTAGTCTTTGGCACCTCAAAAGTGAAGTTCTCAACGACCTTCAAATTATCAGACTTAGCTTTGATCGACAACGCAGATTTGCGAGCCAATTGCTTCACCTTCTTGTTCAATTTGAATCCATAGTTACGAGGACGTGGGCCGAATACAGTACCACCACCACGCTGAATGGGAGACTTCAAAGAACCTGCACGTGCGCCACCAGTACCTTTCTGCTTGTGGTGTTTTTTCGTTGTACGATTCACCTCAGCACGCTCCTTAGACTTATGAGTACCCTGACGTGCATTCGCCAAGAACTGTTTTACATCCAGATAAATGCTATGATCGTTAGGCTCAATACCAAAAATCTTCGCATCTAACTTGACGCTCTTCTTGGTTTCTTTTCCGTTTATGTCTAATACCTTCAATTCCATTATTTCTCGATAATTACAGTTGAATTCTTAGCTCCTGGAACAGAACCCTTAACTACTAATAAATTCTTCTCAGCATCCACTTTCAGAACTACTAAGTTCTGAACCTTAGCACGCTTACCACCCATACGGCCAGCCATACGCATACCCTTGAATACTCTCGAAGGATCAGAACCCGCACCAATAGACCCTGGTGCACGTAGACGGTTGTGTTGACCGTGCGTTGCTTGACCAACACCGGCGAAGCCGTGACGCTTCACAACACCCTGAAAACCTTTACCCTTTGAAGTACCGGCTACATCTACGTAGTCGCCTTCTTCAAATAAGTCAGCCGTCAAGACTTGTCCTAGTTCTAATTCACCTTCGAAATCAGTGAATTCAACAAATTTCTTTTTAACAGAGGTGCTTGCTTTTTGCACATGTCCTTGCAATGCTTTCGAGACGTTTTTCTCTTTCGCCTCTCCCCAACCTAGTTGGATAGCATTGTAACCATCGACATCTTCAGTTTTCACTTGAGTAACTACACATGGACCTACCTCTAGGACAGTACATGGCAAGTTCTTACCCTCAGGGCTGAAAATGCTGGTCATTCCGACTTTTTTACCAATTAATCCTGGCATCTCTTCTGGAATTTAAATTTAGTCTACTGTTAGACCTTGATTTCTACTTCAACACCACTCGGCAGCTCTAACTTCATCAATGCATCAATAGTCTTTGATGAAGATGAATAGATATCCAACAAACGCTTGTAATTGCTCAGTTGGAACTGCTCGCGTGATTTCTTATTTACGTGCGGTGAGCGGAGCACAGTGTAAATGCGCTTATTTGTAGGTAATGGAATAGGTCCATTAACAACAGCGCCTGTACTCTTCACGGTCTTTACAATCTTTTCAGCAGACTTATCTACTAAATTGTGATCGTACGACTTAAGCTTGATGCGAATTTTTTGACTCATTATCGTCTATTATTAAGCTTTTGTTTCTTCAATTACTTTCTCAGAGATGTTGCTTGGCGTTTCAGCATAGTGCGAAAACTCCATTGTCGAAGCAGCACGTCCTGAACTTAATGTACGCAACGTTGTCACGTAACCAAACATTTCTGACAACGGTACATTTGCCTTGATGACCTTCGCATTGTTGCGATCAGACATGTCATTTACCTGACCACGACGACGGTTCAAATCACCAACGATATCACCCATGTACTCTTCAGGAGTTACTACCTCCATCTTCATGATTGGCTCCATGATTACAGGTGATGCTTTCTTAGCACTTTCCTTAAAACCAATTTTGGCTGCCAATTCGAAAGATAATTGGTCAGAATCCACCGGGTGGAACGAACCATCTTTTAGTACAATCTTGTAGCTATCAACCTTAAAGCCTGCCAATGGACCATTTACCATCGCTGACTTAAAACCATTCTCAATAGATGGAATGAATTCTTTAGGAACATTACCACCCTTGATTTTATTCTCGAACTGTAAACCTTCACCTTCAAAGTCATCATCTACAGGTGAGATGTCGAATACGATATCTGCAAACTTACCACGACCACCCGTTTGCTTTTTATATTGCTCACGGTGGCTACATGATCCTGTTAGCGCTTCTTTGTATTCTACCTGAGGTTCACCAACGTTCACCTCAACTTTGAACTCACGACGCATACGGTCAATAAGAATGTCCAAGTGGAGCTCGCCCATACCTGAAATGATGGTCTGGCCAGATGCCTCATCCGTTTGAACACGGAACGTTGGATCTTCTTCAGACAATTTAGCCAAAGCAGTACCCATCTTATCTACATCCGCTTTTGACTTAGGCTCAACAGCAATACCAATAACCGGCTCAGGGAATGTCATCGATTCGAGAACAATTGGTGATTTTTCATCACACAACGTATCACCCGTACGAATATCCTTGAAACCAACACCGGCACCAATGTCTCCAGCAGTGATCTGATCTATCGGCTGTTGTTTGTTCGAGTGCATCTGGAAAATACGAGAGATACGCTCTTTCTTACCAGAACGTGTATTCTTAACGTAAGAACCTGCGTCCAATACACCTGAATACACACGGAAGAAACACAAGCGACCTACGAAAGGATCTGTTGCAATCTTGAATGCAAGTGCCGAGAACGGCTCGTTTACTGTAGGCTTACGGAAATCAGGATTCCCTGTATCTGGGTTAGTACCCTCGATAGCTTCCACATCCAACGGTGATGGCAAGTAACGCATTACTGCATCAAGCATAGCCTGTACACCCTTATTCTTAAAGGCTGAACCACACATCATCGGAATGATACTCATATCTATTGTCGCCGCACGCAATGCTGCGATGATTTCATCTTCAGTAATGCTGTCTTCGTCTTCGAAGAACTTCTCCATCAACGTATCGTCATATTCAGCAACGGCTTCGATTAACTCACCACGCTTCTCGTTGACAACATCGATTAAGTCGGCAGGGATTTCGATCGTCTCGTAAGACATACCTTTATCCTCTTCGTTCCAAACAATCGCCTCTTTACTGATTAAATCAACTACTCCTTTAAAGTCCATCTCGTCTCCGATAGGAACTTGAAGTGCAACTGGGTTACCACCGAGCATTTCTTTTACTTGGTTACAAACCATAAAAAAGTCAGATCCTTGACGGTCCATCTTGTTTACAAAACCTAGACGAGGGACGCGGTACTTATCCGCTTGACGCCAAACCGTTTCAGATTGTGGCTCTACACCGTCAACTGCCGAGAAAAGAGCAACCACTCCATCTAACACACGTAACGAACGCTCAACTTCCACTGTGAAGTCAACGTGTCCTGGTGTATCTATAATGTTGATTGCGTATTTCTGGTCGCGGTAATTCCACTCACAGTGTGTTGCAGCAGAGGTGATCGTGATACCACGCTCTTGCTCTTGCTCCATCCAGTCCATTGTAGCTGCACCATCGTGCACCTCACCAATTTTGTGACTAACACCTGTGTAATATAAAATACGTTCAGTAGTAGTAGTTTTACCCGCATCAATGTGGGCTGCAATACCTATGTTTCTAGTGAACGTTAAATCTCTATTTCCTTTTGCCATGATATTGTGTCAATTAGAATCTAAAGTGTGAAAACGCTTTGTTAGCCTCCGCCATACGGTGAACTTCGGTACGCTTCTTAACTGCAGCACCTTCCTCTTTCGAAGCTGCTAGAATTTCCGCGGCCAATTTTTGCGCCATAGAACGTTCGTTGCGCTTGCGCGTTGCGAGGATCATCCACTTCATTCCTAAAGTGACTTTACGATCTGGGCGAACCTGCATAGGTATCTGGAAGTTAGCACCACCAACGCGACGACTACGTACTTCTACGTGCGGCATCACATTATTAAGCGCTTCTTTCCAAGTTTCTAAACCATTTCCTTCAGTCTTTTCTGAAACAATATCAATTGCATCGTAGAAAATATTGAAAGCGATAGACTTCTTTCCGTCTAACATCAAGTTGTTTACAAAACGTGTTACGAGCGTATCGTTAAACTTTGGATCCGGAAGTAACGGACGTTTTTTAGCTCTTGCTTTTCTCATGAGTTCTTAAAGTCTACAGTAGTTTATTTCTTCGGTCTCTTCGCACCATACTTAGAACGACGCTGCGTTCTTCCGCTTACACCCGCTGTATCAAGTGCACCACGTACAATGTGGTAACGCACACCCGGGAGATCTTTTACACGACCACCGCGAACCAGTACAATACTGTGTTCTTGTAGGTTGTGACCTTCACCGCCGATGTAGGCGTTCACTTCGTTTCCATTACTAAGACGTACCCTGGCCACTTTACGCATTGCCGAATTTGGTTTTTTCGGCGTCGTTGTGTAGACACGAGTACATACACCCCTGCGTTGTGGGCAGGAATCCAGCGCAGCAGATTTACTCTTTTGTTTGATCTGTTTGCGACCTTTTCTTACAAG
>CATAQZ010000183.1 GCA_949487015.1 Flavobacteriales bacterium UBA4585 | reverse complement strand
TGGTCTAACAATGGATCATTTACTAGTTCCTGATAGTTCGCTCATTTTTGACGACAATACCACCTATAAAGTAATAGTAGCGCAGGACAGCGTTTTTGGTATTGACGTAAATGATTTAGTCAGTATTCCTGCACAGTCTCCGTCCAATAGTAGTATTGTCATGGGACCAATAAGTATACCTAGTATTAATCTTGTTAACGATATTTCCCTTGGAACAGTAGCTTCAGATGCGGGACTGTCTCAAATAAACTCGGCAAACGGATCTAACGCTCCTTTTCCTAGTATTAACGAGAGTAATATTGGGACATACGGTAATGGCGGATTTGGAACTTTTTCGAGTGCAACATTTTCTCAAGGAACTCTAAAACTTGAAGTCACAAATGATTGGCCGGTGCCCGTTTCTTTAAATATTAATTTGGTTAATTCTATGTCAGGAAATACCATTTTAACATATAACCTGAATAATATTTCAGCCAATGGCGGGACAAAATCAAGTACTAAATCCCTTATAAATAAAACGCTACCCGCCAACATTGGCTTTAAAATTGTTTCCCTCACCTCGGTTGGTTCAATACCGAACCTTGTGTCAATCGATACTTCAGATGCACTTCAGTTAGGTATCAGTTCATCTGCACTAGAGGTGTACAGTGCTATTACAGAAATAGCAACACAAGAAATTAGTAACGATACTCAATATGTAGACTTAAGTACAGGGGGTAGTGAAGAGCTTAACGAGTTAATGCTGGCTTCAGCTGACTTCGATTTTGAATTTGTTTCGACACTCGCGGAAAGCTTAGAGCTTAATATTAATTTCCCTGGCTCAGATAAAAATGGATTTGAGGTAGATACTACCATTATTGTTTCATCTAACGCAACAACCCAGGGCTCAATTGATTTATCAGGAGTTACCCTCGATCTAACACTAGATCCTAATCAAAGCCACAGTCGTTTACCTTTAGCTGTGTCAGCTAAACTGATTAGTTCTGGTAATCAAGTGTCGGTTGATAGTTCGAATGCATTAGATATGACATTTGAGATGGCAAATCTTCAATTTGGTCACATTAAGGGATACTTTGGTTCGCAACAAATTACCATCGACCCTGGAACTGTAGATTTAGCAATAGAATTCTTAGAAAACTTCGAGGGCGAAATTTCTTTCGCTGAACCTAGCATAGCTATGGCAATTACAAACTCAATTGGCCTACCTATTCAACTCGTTTTGGATTTCAATAGTTTCAAAGACGGAACGGCTTATGGCCTAAACGGTCCTGATTATGTACTACCCTATCCAACTACCTTAGGCAGTACATCTACTGGAACATTATCCTATGACAACACTAATTCTAGCATAGTCGACGTATTCACTTTACCTAAAGACTCTATTACCTACGGCGGTTCAGTAAATATCAATCACGATACAGCAACTTTCGGAACGGAAAACTTTGTAACTAATTCGAGTAGTATTTCTGGGGATTTATTAATGGAAATGCCTTTCTTTTTCACAGCCACAGGTCTAGGTTTTTATGATACTCTTGCAACAGATCAAACAAATTCAGACATCCTTCCTGACGGTGCTGAATTAGAATCTGCCATTGTATTATTACAAACCACAAGCACGTTACCACTTGATGCGTCATTAACCTTGTCTTTTTACGACGTAAATTGGAATGCACTACTCGTCAAGAATTTGGGATTAATGGAAAGTGGCGTTCCTGACGCGAACGGTATAGTCGTTGCACCAAACACTTTTGATACGGAGCTTGAATTGGATGCAAATGAGGCGAAATCAGTGCTCGATGCGGTCCATATTACAGCTGAAGCTACTATGGCCACTTACAATGCAGGGTCCGACCCTGTGAAACTTAGAACAGACGCGACGCTCAAATTAAATCTAGGGGCGCAGTTCAAAGTAAATGTTACTCTCTAACCATTCAGTTATCATGAAAAAGACACTTACATTATTCTTTGCTTTGGTTACTGTTATCGGTAACGCACAAGATTTTTCGACATTTGGATTGGCAGCAAACCCTGGGAATCTGGCTCAAAATGCCGGCGCAGATCCTATGACCAAATTTCACTTACAATATTTCGGGGTTCAGAACAACTTAAATATGAGTGAAACTGCCGGTAGCCTTTTAGCCAGCAGCGATATACTACAGAACATCCACGACCTATCCTCAGATGTGTTTTCGTTGGGAAATGAAACACAAATAGATGCACTACAAATTGGGGTTAAAATCGGTGATAATTTTTTATTCGCAGGAAATACGACGAACATTGGAATGGAGTTTACACTCGACAATGACCTAGCTAGCTTTGTTAAAAATGGCATTGCCGATGCCAATGGAAACCTAGATCTCAATTATTTAGGCAACTTCGATGCGTTAGCAATGCGTTTTCAATTAACTAATTCAACTTTTTTTGGGTTACAGCGGATTATCCTCAAAGAGAAGCTTCGCTTTGGAGTTAACTATCATTTGAACAACTACATCGCAGGAGGCCAACTTACTGCCGATGTATTTAGTATTTCGAGCGCAGAAAATACCGCGACAGGAATGAACGAACTGAATTTTGTGTATGATTTTGCTATTGCCACTTCAGGGGTGTTTGATGCAAGTACTTCATTGGATAGTATAAATCAGTTCACAGCTGAGGGTATAATACCTTATTCTCTACTGAAAGATGGTGATATTGGTGGTTTAGTTAACTATGCTACATCTGGAAGCGCGTCAAATGGAACAGTCGGCTTTGGCTTAACCTACAGTCCTATTAAGCAATTGGACTTACAACTTTCAATGAGTGGTTTGACTGCAAGCGATATGAATTTTAGCAGTGCCATAGGTAAGCGTCTTTCTGGTAATGCAAACATTGATGGATTTGCATACAATAGTGCCGCAGGTGATACATTAGGAAGCGCAGTTTCTGCGACCATCGATGATTACACAGAAACTATTCAAAACGGCATTAGCACTGCTTTAATTGATGATTCTCAATCGTTAGCGTATCGTACTCCTCAGGTAACGAACATTGCGCTTAATTATAAATTCACGAAATACAGTTATTTAGGCGTGCACTATGTAGATCGAAAGAATTCATGGAACGATTACAGCTATATGGGCTTCAATACTATGATTTGGCTTGGCCGTAATGTTCAGCTAAAAGGTGGCTATTATATGGCCATGGATGAACTTCATAACGATCGAGTTAATGCGGCACTGCAACTAAGGTTAACACCTGCGGTCCAGTTTTATATCGGAACAACGACGGTTGGTGATGTTGCAACTATAGCCAATGAGCTCATCAATGGTCGTATGGGAGTCGGAGCATCTACCAGCTCAATAAATATTAGCACTGGGGTCAGTATGGCGTTTTTTGACAATCGTTTCAAGAAAGACGATAAAGAGAAAAAGGTAGAAGCCGTTCAATCTTTATCGCCAGCAAATCAAGAAAAAGTCGATGCTGCACACAAAAACAGCCAGACGACGAAAGACAATAAATAATTACTTATTTGATTTTTTAAAGGCTCAGCGTATTCGCTGAGCCTTTTTTTATGCTAATAATTCGCGTAATAGGTATATCGGCTCGCGAGTTGCATCGAGTATTTTACAATTTAAATTCAAATTTCTACCTAAAGTAATTGCGTACTCTTTTTGTGCTTCAACGAATGAGACATACCTCTTTGCATCATTTTGATCTAAATATACTTTAGTACCCGTCTCACTATCAATAACCTGTTTACCTGCAAAATATTCCTCGTTTAATTCCAATTCAGCGTGTGATATAAATGAACACCGTACCGAATGTCCTTCAAACGCCAACAAGGCTGCAGCGTCAAGGATTTTCTCTAAGTTCTCTTGGAATAGGTCGATAAATAGTATGACCTGGCTTCGACGAGGGATTTTGGCCATTAATGCCTCTATCTCGAATGCTATATTTGCGTTTTTCTTCGTTTCTCCGTCATTTTTAGACAAATGGCTCAGCATAAGTTTTATCCATTCGCTTGTAGCTTTTGCCTCAAAGAAATGACTACCCGTTTCATTAATCTCAAGCAGTCCCATGCCATCACGTTGCTTTTGAAGTAAAGTTCCAATAAGTGTCAGTAATTGAACCAATGTGTTCCATTTCGAATTGGGTAATGGTAAATGCATACTAGAGCTTGAGTCCACTACGAAATAGGTTCTTAAGTTAGATTCAGCCTCGTATTGCTTCAGCAAGTATTTGTCTGTTTTAGCCAATACGGACCAATCTATATGTTTTGGAGGATCCCCAGGTACATAGGCTCTGTGTTGTGCGAATTCAACACTGTATCCAAAATCCGGGCTTTTATGCAAGCCTGTCATAAATCCCCG